>JAKAOI010000187.1 GCA_021812265.1 Chloroflexota bacterium
GTTCGGCGGCTATCTGTTCCACACGTTCAGCAAGTTTTTCCAATGTTTGCGCCAATCCATCGGCTACTTGGTGGATATACTCCCGCAGAGTGTTTTCAATGGCAAATATTCCTCGACGAGTTTCCGGCAGATCTGCCGCCAATTGAATATCTTCCGCTAGGTTGCGGCAAATGCTGCATCCGCATTGCCCCAATATGCGTGTGGCGTCTGCTAATATTGTGAGAGACTGCGCGTGCTTTGCCGTTGCATGCCGCTTTGCGAGTTGCTGCGAAGGTATATCGCTGCCCGATGCGCGTTTTTTCTGCCCCACTAAACGAGTTGGTTTACCAGACTTAGTTACGTTTTCTGTGTCATCTTTTGCGGTTGGCGCCTTGTTGGAATTGCTGTTGTCCGAATCTTCATCAATATCGTCGTTGTCGTCATCGTCTTCTTCAACAGCGTCATCATCCTCTGAATCTTCTGCGTCCGGCGATATTTTTACAGCAGGGGGAACGCCAAACTGAGCGTTTTCCGTATCTGCTGCGCTGCCTGTGGAAGAAGTATTTTTTTCATCGGAAGCAATTGCGCCGGTACGTTTCATGCTGGTTTTTGTTTGTTTTTGTGACGGCGCAGATTCACTGCCGTTTTGCATTGCTGATTCTGCCACGAGAGTTCCTCCCCGAATAACATATATTTGACAATCCGGGTTGGCCGGATTATCTACCAAGCTGAGTTCAACCAAATCGTATTTTATTGCGGTGCTTATACCGCTTTTATCGCGCTGCCATTGAACGTTCGCTGCGCCGATGGAAGCGCCTTTTAATGTGCCATCTAATATTTTCTGCCAAGTTTGCTCTGCGCCTTTGCTTACCCGCAGCACAACATCTATGGCGCGTTCGGCGGGATACGGCAAAATGCGCGCGGCGCAGCCTACTGCGACTGGCTGGTGCATTTCGCGCACATTGCCGGCCCAGCGTTCAAAAGCGTCGCGGCTGGCTTCAAACAAAAAACGTGTGTGGAAAGCGTCTTCTCGTTCACTTGTTGCTCTGACAGTAACTTCCCGCAGTTGCGGATTTATCCGCACTATAGGGGCGTATAGATAGTTTGCGTGCATTGGCAGTCTCCGGTTTATATTTGAAGGACTGATGAGGTTGTATTATTGTGATGAGAAAGATTGTTGCCGCGCGGAGCAGAACCGGATTGAAGTTATGTGCGTATGTAAGTTATGTAAGTTATGTAAGGTCCGGCAGTTTCAGCCATTTGCGCGCCTGTTGCGGTGACAATATTCGGTAGTGACTCTAGGATAAGGTGATAGAATAGAAGAATGAAAAGGAGGTGCACCATGCCCCAAAAAGAAACCGAACAACAAAGGCCAGCGTGTCCAAATGCCGATTGTCCGCAACCGCGAGTCATCTTGAATGGCAGCAATCACGGCAGAAAACGATATCATTGTCGAGGATGTGGCCTCTATTTTGGTGAAACGGAAGGTACGCCTCTGTATGATTTGAAAACCCCAGCATCCGAGATTGCGCAGGCATTGCTCATTGTGATGGAACGAGGCAGCCTACGAGCAGCAGAACGGATCACGGGGCATAAATATGAAACAATTGGGCAGTGGCTTCGGTTGGCAGCCACTCATGCAGAAACGATCAGTGATGTGTTGCTTACCGATCTCCACTTGGAAACGGTTGAGATTGACGAATTTTGGTCTTTTGTCCAAAAAAAACGCTCCTGATAAGATCCCCAATGCCGGAGAACGCTGGGGCTGTCTTATCCAAGATCGGGCCAGTCGCTGCATTGTTGCTCATGCGCATGGACGCATTGGGGATGAGCTGGTAGATCAAGCCGTAGGGATTGTAGGAGAACGCACCAAGCACCGTCCTCTCGATTGGTGTGGCGATGGCTGGCGCGGCTATCCGGCGGTGATTAGCCGTCACTATCGGCAACCTCACATACCCGGAAAACGAGGACGGCCAGCGGTGATCGTGCCCGCAACCGTGCGCTTAACACAAACGATCAAGCACCGCGATGAACATGGCCGATTGCTTTCTGTAGAGGTCAAAGCCGCCTTGGGAACGGAAATTCCCCATGCCCGTACTGTCCATATTGAACGGTTTCATGGCTGTTTACGAGATCACCTCAATGCCCTCACCCGCAAAACCCATGCCTTTGCGAAAATGGATGAGACATGGGATGCGTTGCTTTCCCTACAGATTTTCGATCATAATTTTGGTCGCTCTCATCAGGCCCTTCGCCTCCCTCACCTCACTTCTTTGGGGCGATATCTTCATCGCTCTCCAGCAATGGCCCTGGGGATATCTGATCATATTTGGTCTTTGGCGGAACTTCTTACCACCTCTTTATAGAGTCACTACCCAATATTCCTGCTTGCGTTAATTTTGCCGCTGCGTCAGCCAGCGCTGCAATGTCGCGCGGCTCATCCAATCCTTGCCAGCGCGCATAGTAGCGGGCGTCCCACAATACTGGTCCGCGTGTGGGCCTGCCCTGTCCGCTGAAAGACACGGCGGCCGGCGCAATCGGTTTACCATGGTAGCGTCGTATAATGTGGTTGGTGAAATACTCTGAATACATATCTGCGTGCGGGCGAACAGCGTTGCGATAGATAACCCGCTCCTGAGCGTCACCGACGGCGCGGTTGCTGGTATCGGTAAATCCTAATTCATCCATGGTCAGGCCAAACGCCGAAACGGTGATATTCAACAGCCAGCGGTCAAAATCCAGCGCTGTAGCTTCCGGCTGTGTGCTTTTAAATGACCACCCCGGCGGCACAATGCGTGTTCTTACCCGCATTCGGTCATTGCCTGCCAGCGCGGCGTTCCACATTCGCTCAATTGCGGCAAGTTGATCGGCCTTCATGCCCAGCAATTTCGGATCATCCGTTTCCAGCATGCCGCCAGGTGTCGCGCCGTCAGTATAACGTGTCAGGTCTAGGTGTTCCTTGCGCAGCGCTTGATTTACCCGCAGCGCCACGCTTTCGACCGCCGAAAGCCCATACATACTGTCGGTTCGGGGATTTTCGACTACATAATCGATGTCACGTTCTGTCCACAGTGAGGCAACCGCGCCATATAAAATCTGGGCATACGCCGGAGATGGGAAGCGCGGCTTGCGACCTCCTTCATCAACCAACGGCGCAATGGTGTCTCCCGCCACCAATTCCAGCGCGAACAGCGAGCCTCCGCGGGTGCGCCGGTGGAAAATAGCGGCGGCGTCAATTTCCATTGTGTCGCGTAACGCTTTGGTCATCCAAGACGCCAAGTCGCCGCCGCGCTTTTCCGGATCTTCCAGCCATTCCTGCATCCATGCGCCGCCGGTTTTATTGGCTCCCTCCATTTCGGGTCGCGGCGCTATCTCCAATTTTAATCGCCGCGCTACGCGGAATATCACCCGTTCGCATATTTGCGCTCCCTCATACAGCGCCGCTAAATTTCGCAGTTCAGCAAAGCTCATCACTGCGCCGTGCCGTGGCGCCGGGTAGATATTTGCGCCTGCAGTATAGGCAAACTGGCGTGGGCCGTTGGCTCCATCCGTCAATCCATTCACTGGCCGCAGCGGGTCACCCGGCGGAAAAATAGGAAGAGATGCGCTAAATCCATCCGAGGTATAATTCCAAATCGGAGCGGTGTTAGCGCCAAAAAGCTTGGTCGTATTGTGTTGCGGCTGCTTTTTCATTGCAGGCTGCGAAAAACCTGCTGCCTGTCTGCGTCGCGGCATAGCGATTGCCCTGCCTTTGCCAAACTGAATGCTTTGGGCTTAGCGAAACACAAAGTGCAGCGCAATCGCCGAAAGCGCTCCGAAAATTGCCGAAAAAGCGGCTAACCCAAATGACGCTTGCCGTTGTTCCGACCATTGCCGCCGATAGCTGACGCCGGTTTCCAGCGTTTCTATCCGCCGTTCCAAGTCACCGCGTTTCACATCCTCTACTTTGACGCACAGCACCAAATCTGCTATTTGTGCGGCGAGTTCGCGCAATTGCCGCGATGTATCGGCAACCGATTGAGCAAGATCTGCCGTATAATCAATCCTTCGCATAGCGCGCAGGTTTCCTTTCCGTTGTTTTTCCTTGCATAATGCAGATACTGTATCTGTCAATAACATGCGCGCCGAAAAAAGATATTTCCTGTCTTGTTCAAGATGTCGGTGTATTCTGCGCCAAACAGCGTATAATAGAAATAAAAAGCAAAGGACCGGGAAGGCAATTTCATGACGCCTCTGTATATTCACCGCCATGCGCAATTTTTGCGCATTATGCTCACCGTTGCCGCGCTTGCCGCAATTTTATGTATCGGCTATTATTTTACTTCTCATGCTCCTTCGAACTCCCCAAAAACACAAAACACATCCAGCCTGCCTTCAGTCGCTGCCGCGCCGCCGCTGCCGGCTGAATTGCGCGGATATACCATTGCGGCAGCAAATACGCTGTCGGGACAGGTCACATTTCTGGGAGGCGTCTCTTATCAATTCCATGGCGCGCCGCATGGCATGGCTATTCAACCCGGAACAGACCGATTGTGGGTTACCAATTCCAACGGCAGCGATATTTGGATATTTGATATGGCTCAGCAAACATATCTTGCTGATGTTTCGGTTGGCGTATCGCCAACGCATGTTGTGTTTAGTCCCGACGGCAAAACCGCTTACGCCGCAGACTTCAGCGAATCTGCCGTTTCCGTCATTGATCTTGCGTCACTGAAAACTATCGCAACTATCCAAGTTCCCGGCGGACCGCATCAGCTGGTGTTATCGCAAAACGGCGCTTACCTGTACGCCGCTTGCCCTGCCGGCGGTTCAATCGATATTATCAGCACATCCGCGCGTGCGGTAATCGGTAAAATTCCAATCGAATCCGGAACGGAGCCATATGGTATCGTCATGGATCCCGGTAAACGCTACCTGTACGCAACCGACACTACTTATGGAAGAGTCTTAAAAATTGACACACAAACAAATACCGTTGTTGCGACAGCATATGTCGGGCCGCGGCCGCTGCTGGAAAATGTGATTCCCAATTCCGAAGATGTGGCTGCCGCAGTTTCGGGCAGCGGCGAAGTGGTCGTCATGAATCGGGAGGATATGCGCATAGTGCGAAAAATACGAATTGGCGCCTATGTAGATGCAGTTGCCGCTACACCTGACGGTAAATGGCTGATTGCCGCCGACGCCGAAAATAATACCCTTTCCGTTATTCAAGTGGCAAATTGGGAAATCAAAGATGTCATTGCTTTGCCCGCCGCATCGTATCCGAATGATGTCATTGTTTTTGGGTGATTGTCGCCGCATAAAGCGCGCTAAAGCCAGCAATGCGAATATCTCCCTGCCGGAGCCGCGTATCTCAAGCAATACAGCAAAGTGTGATTGATTTCACTTGTGTTTTTGTAATAAATAATGTACTATATGAGGTATATCGGCAATGAG
>JAKAOI010000188.1 GCA_021812265.1 Chloroflexota bacterium
TGGCATGTACATATAGCCCAGATGGGAAGTATATAGCGAGTGGATCAGAAGATAGGACAGTGCGGATATGGGAAGCGCAAACCGGGCAGGTTGTGCGGATATTGGAAGGACACACAGCAAGGGTGACCTCGTGCGTGTATAGTCCGGATGGGAAGTATATAGTGAGCGGGTCATGGGATAAGACAATGCGGATATGGGAAGCGCAAACCGGGCAGATGGTACAGATATTAGATGGGCATACCAAACATGTTACAGCATGCGCATATAGTCCGGATGGGAGGTATATAGTGAGCGGGTCATGGGATAAGACAGTGCGGATATGGGATGTGCAAACCGGGCAGACGACGCAGATATTGGATGCGTATAGCGAACAGACATTGCAGCCATTAGAAGAACATGATAAATATGTTACAGCGTGCGCATATAGTCCGGATGGGAGATATGTGCTGAGCGGAGCGAATGATAGAACAGTGCGGATATGGGATGCGCAAACCGGGCAAGTTGTGCGAATATTGGCAGGACATACAAGTTGGGTGAATTGCTGCATATATAGCCCGGATGGGAAGTATATAGTGAGCGGAGCGAATGATAGAACAGTGCGGATATGGGATGCGCAAACCGGGCAGATAGTGCGGATATTAGATGGGCATACCAAACATGTTATTTCGTGCACATATAGTCCGGATGGGAAGTATATAGTGAGTGGGTCGAGCGATAAAACCGTGCGGGTGTGGGATCTGCAAAACGAACAATCAATACAAAAGTTAGCCAGACATGCAGCAAGAGTGACCTCGTGCGCATATAGTCCGGATGGGAAGTATATAGTGAGTGGGTCAGATGATAAAACGATGCGGGTATGGGATGCGCAAACCGGGCAGGTTGTGCGGATATTGGAAGGACATATTGGCAGAATTACAGCGTGCGCATATAGTCCGGATGGGAGGTATATAGTGAGTGGGTCATGGGATAAGACAATACGGATATGGGATGCGCAAACCGGGCAGACGGTACAGATATTAGATGGGCATACCAAACATGTTACAGCATGCGCATATAGTCCGGATGGGAAGTATATAGTGAGCGGATCATGGGATAAGACGCGGATATGGGACATACAAACTGGACAGACGGTACAGATATTGGAAGGACATATTGGCAGAATTACAGCATGTGTGTATAGTCCGGATGGGAGATATGTGCTGAGCGGAGCGGATGATGGAACAATGCGGGTATGGGATGCGCAAACCGGGCAGACGGTACAGGTATTGGAAGGGCATACGAATGAAGTGAAATGCTGTATATACAGTCCGGATGGGAAATATGTGTTGAGTGGTACTATAGAATTGTTGTGTGTATGGAATATCGAGAGCGGCCATACCGAACAGATGATGATGGGGCATTCGGGCTATATCACAACGTGCGCATGTAGTCCAGATGGAAGATATGCTGTAAGTGGATCGGATGATAAAACGATACGGCTTTGGGATCTGCAAAAAGGGTCACTTGCGGCAGTATGGTATCATGAGGAAATGATTGTGAGCTGTGCAATTGCGCCGGATGGAACCCATGTGGTGTGTGGAGATGAAAATGGAAGGATACATATTTTGAAAATGGAAGGAATATAAGGAGTATTGCTACGAAGACAAGAAAGCATTTGAAGAATTGTAACGGAAGTTGAAAGATACGTTGGAGTTTAAATGATATGAGTAAGATGTATACAAGTGAAGATTCGATTGCTCTTCCTTATCGCCAAATACGAGCTGTATATAATCAACGCACTATACGAGTATATCAAGCGTATTCAAATGCAATCGCTGACACTGCTCTTCAATATGGCAGGTTTGTTTCTCCACCGTTCAATATGGAAAGAATGACGTGGATAAAGCCTTCTTTTCTATGGATGATGTATCGAGCAGGATGGGGAAAGAAAGAGGCCAACCAAAAGCGCCTTCTTGCAATTGATATTACACGGACAGGTTTTGAGTGGGCGCTTTCATGTGCATATCTGGCACACTATGAATCATCAATGCCGTGCTCATATGAACAATGGCAGCAGCAGACAGCAAGAAGCAATGTCTTAATGCAATGGGATCCTGAGCGTGATATTCATTTGCATCCTTTATCATATCGAACCATTCAAATAGGACTGAGAGACGAGGCTCTTCGTCGATATGTATATGATTGGATAGAGAGTATCACAGATATTACATGGTTAGCAAATACAATTTATGGATATTTAGATAAAGGTGATATTGAGACAGCTCTCAATATGCTGCCTGAAGAACAGGAATATATTCTCAATGAAGAGACTCAAAGAAGGATAGGGATATGATAAGTAAATGTTTCATGATAGCGCATCTCCTAGTAGGAATGGCAGGGATGTATAAGGGGCAGTAGCCTCCTTGTGCAGGAATTGGAGTGTTCCCAAATAATTTTTCTTTTTAATGAATGCCGCCCATTCACAAATATTGCGTTGCCATAGCGCCGACACAGCGATACACGGGGCATCTGTTGGATTCCTCGGAGTTGTAATATCCCCTGCGAGGTAGTATGATCCGCGTATTGGGCAATGCATCAACGCCGACACGATGCAGGGACCGAACCGCTATGCCTATGTGGGTGGCAACCCGGAAACACCGACCGATCCCAGTGGACATTGCTATATAGCTGCAGAAAGATTGATATCAAGAAATATTGAAGCAGCAATGTACTATGTTGCAAAAGCAATGTCAATACAAGGAGATATACTGAGATGCAAGCAAAAAACGAGAAAAAATGGGAAGCAATTGCAATTCAAGAAGAACTAAGACAGCTTGGATACAACAAATGGAGAGATAAGGCAACAGGGATAAGCTGTATAGAGCAGAAGGTGGCGCCGATATCGGCGGGAGAGTTTTTGATGGGCAGTGACAAAAGCAGAGATAAACAGGCGAATGACAATGAAACGCCGCAGCATACAGTGCGCCTGGATGGATATGAGATCGGGAAGTACCCGGTGACGGTGGCGGAATATGCGCTGTTTGTGGAAGCGACACACTGCGCTGCGCCAAGTAGTTGGGAAGAACAGAGGAATCGATTAGAGCATCCGATAGTGGTGGAAGCGATATATCGCACAACGTCGAGGAATTGGGAAGAACAGAAGAATCGATTAGATCATCCGATAGTGAATGTAAGTTGGTATGACGCGCAGACGTATGCGAAGTGGCTGAGCGAGGTGACAGGAGAGAGTTGGAGACTGCCGAGTGAGGCGGAGTGGGAGAAAGCGGCGCGAGGAACAGATGGGAGAATCTGGCCGTGGGGAAATGAGTGGGACGCGAGCAAGGCAAACACGAGGGAAAATGGGCCGGGAACAACCACACCGGTGGGGAGCTATCTGCAAGGCGCAAGTCCGTATGGAGTGATGGATATGGCGGGGAATGTGTGGGAGTGGACGCATACAGTATATAAAGAATATCCATACGACACAAAAGACAGAAGAGAGGATGAATATTCTGTAGATAATAGAGTGTTACGCGGCGGTTCGTGGGTCAACCATTCCGGGAACGCGCGTGCGGCGAGTCGCTACGACAACTGGGCGGATTTCACCAACTATATTAGAGGCTTCCGTCTTGTGTGCGCTGCGCCTGCGGCAGACTCATAATTGAAAAACGATGCCCACACATGGAAATGTGTGGCTGGATGGTATGCTGGCGGCAAGGGAGTCATTGCTCCATAACCGCGTTGCCATCCAAAATGAATCTGCGAAAATTGTTGATTGAAGCCACATGTTTCAACATGTGGTTCTCGTTAAAATGTGTGGCTGGGTGGTTTATCATGTGCTATTTTGTTTAGGCGCTCATAGCGCTAGTACGCTTCGCTGTGTTTCTCCCAATGAACACCGTATCGCATAGTTTGTGTTGTGGAGGCACTGCTTGGCGCAAATTGAAAAGCGTTTGCGCTTAGACAAGAAGCGCTCGTCATGGTGTGCAAACTATGTGTTATACTGATTTGGAGCCTTTTTTAGAAGCGTTCAACACAAAAAGTCAGGAGACACAGCTATATTCATATGGGAGAAAAAATCCTCGTTTGTATTGCTTGGCCATATGCAAAATCGGTAACTCATGTTGGGCAAATTGTTGGTTCAATTTTGCCGGGAGATATTTTTGCCAGGTATAATCGCATGATAGGAAATGATGTGCTGATGGTTTCCGGCAGCGACGCGCACGGCACACCCATTACCGTTGAAGCCGATCAAGAAGGTGTAGAGCCTGATGTTATTGTAGAACGATATCACCCCAAAATTCTGGAAGTGTGGGAAAAACTGAATATTCAGTGGGATCTGTATACGAAAACGACAACACCCAATCATTACGCTGTTACGCAAGATGTATTTTTAAAGTTGCTGAACAACGGCTATTTATTTAAAGATGGCGCTATTGCGCCGTTTTGTCCCACCGATAATAGATTTTTACAAGACAGGTATATATTAGGCGAGTGTCCTCATTGTCATTATGGCAAGGCGCGCGGTGATCAGTGCGAGGAATGCGGCCACTTGCTGGAGCCGCAGCAGTTAATTCACCCCTATTGCCGTATATGCGGCAGCAAAACCAGCTCTATAGAATTCCGCGAAACCGAGCACTTCTACTTTAATCTCCCTCTGCTGCAAGATAAACTGCAAACTTGGCTGAATAGCGCTTCGGCGCAATGGCGGCCCAATGTGGTCAATTTTGCCATGAATTGGCTGAAAGAAGGCCTGAAGCCGCGCGCCATTACCCGCGATTTAAGCTGGGGAGTGCCTATTCCTCTTGAAGGATTTGAAAATAAACGAATTTATGTGTGGTTCGACGCCGTAATCGGATATCTTTCCGCGTCAAAAGAGTGGTCGCAGTTGCAGGGTCACCCCGAAGCGTGGCGGGAATGGTGGGAAGTGACGCCGGAAAATCCCCGTCCTTCACGGTCATATTATTTCATCGGCAAAGATAATATCTCGTTTCACGCTATTTTTTGGCCGGCGATGCTCCTTGGCTATGAAAATTTAGTGTTAGCGTATGATGTTCCTGCAAATGAATTTATGCAAATGGGCGGCCACAAAGCGTCTTCCAGCGAAGGCAACGTTGTGTGGACTCCCGACGCCTTGGCGCGTTATGGCGGCGACGCTCTGCGCTATTATCTGACGGTGAGCATGCCGGAAGCTCACGACTCGAATTTTTCCTATGAAGAATTGGTGCGCTTTAATAATGATGAATTGGTGGGCGTTTTTGGCAACGCCGCGCACCGTGTTTTAACGTTTACTCAAAAGCATTTTGGCGCCGCAATTCCCGTACCCGGCGAATTTACTGTTGAAGATGAGGCGTTGCTGGAAGTGTCGCGCAATGTTTTTGAACTGACGGGAAAAGCAATCGCTGCGGTAAAGTTGCGGGAAGG
>JAKAOI010000189.1 GCA_021812265.1 Chloroflexota bacterium
CCGGCAGCGGGGCCTTTATTTCGGGCAATGGCGATATTGTAACGGCCGACCATGTGGTAAATACGCCTATAGGAGATTTACAAGCAGGCGCATTAGCGCAATTAGGCGCACAGGTCGCTGCAGACCTAACCTCGAAATGCGGCCACAGCGCCGCAGCAAGTGATATTTTTACAATGTATCAACAAAATCCGCTGCAATTTGCGTTCACATTTGCGGCGCCACAAAGTACGGCGTGGTTTGGCGCAGCTTACGCCGGATCATATCCCAATATCAGCCCGCTGCAAATTCGGCAAATGCCGCTGACTATTGAAGCGGAATCTTCCTACTCATTCAATGATTTGGCGATTGTGCGCGCAAATATTCAAAACACGCCCATGCTTACCATTGGCGCCAGCGCCGACGTTGCCCCAACAGATACATTAATGGCGTTAGGATTCCCTGGAAACGCCGATCTTGCAGGAGCCATCAATTTAGAAAACGCTAATAATTTTTTAGACGCATCTATCAATCCCGTGTTTGTCAGCGCGATAAAAACTAATAGCGATGGCGCGCCGCTGCTTCAGGTAAGCGGTAATATCGAACACGGTGACAGCGGCGGTCCGGTAATCAACTCACATGGCAATTTAGTTGGTGTTGTCAGTTTTGCCATCGCCGTTTCTGATCCCAATAATGTTGGCGAAACCCGTTTTTTGCAAGCCTCCGCCAGTATTGCGCCGCTGCTTGCCGCCGCGCATGTTACCAATACGCCAGATTTGCTGCAAACACAGTGGGCGCGCGCTATGAATGATTTTGCCGCTGCCACCACCACACAGCAATGGAACACCGCCGCCGCTGAGTTCAACGCGCTGGTAAAGCAATATCCAAATTTCGGCGGAGCGCAAGCATACGCGCAATATGCGCAACGGCAAGCTTCAGCCGCCCCGCTCAGCGTTTTTTATTCCAATGGCTTGAGTGATCAGGTGTTTACGATTATTCTTATCGGGTTAGCTGCGCTGGCGATTTTGCTGCTGTACAGCACCCTGACAGTTCTGCTGCTGCGCGCGCGCCGCAAACAAAAAGTTGTTAAAAAGAAGTTTATTCGGCGGAATCCCGAGACTCTCGCCGAACCATCACTGCAGCCACAGGCAGCCCCCGTACCGCCGCGTTTCGCAAACGGCTGGAAAACTACGCCACTCTATCTGCCCCCAACATCTGCCAGCGTGGAATCGCCTAGCTGGAGCCGCTCAGCCGCGGCGTAGCAGAAAAAAAATTGGCGATGTGGGCGCTGTTACCAATCTCACCGTCCACATCACAAACTTGGCCAGAGAAAGCCCCCGCATAGTTATTTCCGCATAAAAGAATCAGCGTTTTTTTAACTGCGCGCGAATGGTTTCATACACAATAAAAATAACAAACGCCAGCAGCGCTAACACCGACGCCGGCCCAACCTGAAACGGCATAGCAGGATTCAGATGGTTAAAGAATAGAATAAACGCATTAATGCAGGAAAGGCTTAAAAAGAAAATAAATAGGGTAAGGGCAACAGCTCTTCCCGCCATACCAAAGACATTAATGGCCCGGCGGATAATAATAGCGTCATGTTCGGCAACTGATACCGCTGCTATCACCGCTAAAACCGAAATAATCCCAAGAGCTAGGCCAAAAAACGCCAACCCATAGTTGCTTAAACTTTGAAATGGATTAAACAGCTTTCCAATACATGTAACAGTGTTGGGACAAGCTTGCCCGGCGCTTTGCGCAAAATAAGATGTAAATTGACCGGAAAACAAGGCCATGCTGAAAGCGGGAATAATCCACACCAACGGGCTGAGGGTTAACCGCAATGACAACAATACTTCATTAAAACTGTCTCCGGAAATATTTTTAATTTCGCTCTGGAATCTATGCCAAGCAGATCCGTTTGGCGGCTGGCTGATAGTGCCGGAACCCACAGCAGCAATCATACCGATCATGCCCAGCAGCAGCAGCGTAATAGCCAATGCGCCAAAACCCAGCGCGGCGTCTAGCGTAGGCAGCGGAGATGGCAGCGGGGCAGGTATAGGAAGATTAGCAAATTGAATAAAGCCGGAAGGACAGGATGTTTGAATGAGATTGCAGCCAAATTGATTTAATAGGCTTAAGAGTCCCCATGAAGTAAACAATAATATGGCAAGACCGGTAAAATCTATGGCTAACTGATTAGGGGACAGCGACCCATATTTTCGCTGCGACGCGCGAATGCGAGCAGATGACGCGCTGGCGTCTAGCGGTACGCTGTCCTGCCGCCGGCGATCTATCGCGTCATAAATAAAAATACCGAACAGCAATAATTCAATGATGACATAAAGAGAAGGTTTGTGCGCAAGCTGCCCCAAAAAAGAATTGCTGTAAAAAACGATGCCGGCGGCGTAAACCAGTGATAAAGCGCTGGTTATGCCAAGATAGATGAGTCTTGCTGCCGAACGGCTTTCCGCAATGATTGCTTGCAGCCCCAGCAAAAGAAGGCTGAAAAAAATATATAATGGCAATGCTCGGTCGGGGTTATTGCCGCGGCGAAATATATCAAACCCTGTGATGAGAAATGTTCCATATCCAAACAGAGCAAGAATTGGAAGGGATATGCGCGCCGGCGGAAAATGCAGGGATAATTTCCCAGTTGAATCAGGCATATGCTGTTGCTCCTTAATAATGAGCATTGCATGGCTATCGGCGAACCGCTATGCATGAATGCTCTATCAAATATATTTGCCAAAAAGGTAAAATAAGTGTCTGCCAGCCATGTGATGCGCCTGAATTTGGTCATCCTCCTGATGTTGCGCTAATCCGCAATGGTGTATTGCAGATATTGCAGAGGTTGATCGCTTAGTATATCTGTTGCCTTTCTCTTGCCAAGTAGTATTAAGGTATCCGCACGGAGCCGGAATGTTCCTTCCTCTGACTTCATCAGCGCAAGATAGGCTGCATTTTTACAGAGATAACGCGAAACAATAATACTTATGGGGTATTATAACACAATATTTATTGATATTAGAATAGTACAATACACATAAAATAATCAAGCGTACAGTAAAACACTTATTTTAAAATTTTATCGCCAATTCCTGCGCTACCTGAAAAAACGCCTGCATAGCCGCCGTTTCAGGATGACCTTTTCTGCGGCAAAACGCCATAGTGCGACTTAATTCAGGCTCATAAATTGTCACTGCGGCAACGCCAAGCCGCGACGCGCCTTCAAACGCCAGCCTTGGCGCCAAGCTAACCCCAAGATCTGCAGCAACCATGCGCAGCACCGTCTCCATTTCGCCGCCTTCCAGCGCAATACGCGGCTCAAAGCCGGCGGCGCGACACCCAAATAGTGTGGCCGACCGTAAGTGATAGCTGGAGCGATATAAAATAAAAGGAATATCCCGCGCCAATTTCAATGGAATCGGCCCATTTGCGCAATGGGCGATTCTGCCGCAGCAGCCAGCATCAGCGGCTCGGTAAACAGCGGCGCAACTTCCAGCGTATCGGTGTTTTCCGGCTGAACCATAATGCAGCAGTCAATACTGCCGCGCGTCAATAACGTGGTTAGCGTTCCGGCGCCGCTTTCGCGCAAACGGATATCAATATGCGGATAACGTTTCAAAAATTCTGCTAAAGTTTTTGGCAGCATATGCGCTGCAATAGTTGGTGTAGCCCCGATAACTAATTGCCCGGAGATAATTCCTTTTGCAAATAGCATATCATACCGCGTCAATTGCAATTCACGCTGAATATGCTGCGCCCGCATCAAAAATGCTTTTCCCGCTTCGGTTAACTGAATGGTTTTGCCGCGGCGCGCAAACAGCAAAACCCCCATTTCCTGCTCCAATCTGCCTATAGCCTGACTCACCGCCGGCTGCGCTATGCCTAAACTCTGCGCCGCATGGGTAAAATGATTCAATCGGCAAACTTGTGACGACTCCCCATGGGAAAACCCAGGGGCTTCTAGGACGCAAGGCCCAAGCACGCTCGTCCACGTGCCAAGATATTCAAAGCAGCATTCACATCTCTATCAAGAATCAATCCACATTCTAGACAATGATAGATCCGATCGGCCAGAGTAAGGTCCGTTTTGCGATGCCCACAGCCAGAACAATCTTGTGTGGTATATGCAGGATTCACAGCAATGAATGCACGTCCGGCCCATTCTGCCTTGATGTGCAATAATTCTGCAAATTGTCCCCACGCTACATCATGAATGCTCTTTGCTAGGGTATGGTTGTGTACCATATGAGAAATATTCAAGTCTTCGATGGCAATCACGGCAAACTGATTCACAATAGCCCGACTTTTTTGGTGGGTAAAATCATCTCGTTTCCAGGTACTACGCTCGTGAATGCGAGACACCACCTTCCGACGCTGCTGGCGTTTTTTCCAGGTGATATGTTCTTGGTGATCACGACAAACAAGTTGCCAGAGAGTTTGTTCATCGCTCTCAGGATGGTCTCTTTTCATGCGTTGAGTGACTTCCTGGCGGGTGGCTTTGTGCCTATCCAGGGCAATCTGATGGTTGCGTTGCGCCTTTGCCAGTTCCTTTTCTTCCATACGAAAGAAATGCGGTGTGTCGATTTTCTGCTCATCAGAGCAGGCAGCAAACGTCTTGAGTCCGACATCAATACCGACTTCTTTCCCAGTTGGTGGAAGGGGTGTTGGCTCCCATTCACAGGCTATTGACACAAACCATTTGCCGGTTGCTGTCCGACGCATACAGGCTGTTTTGGGCGTACCCTCCAATGGTCGATGATACATGATCTTCACATCCCCAACTTTCGAGAAGGTGATCCGTTTCAGGGTGTTCGTGAGCCGCACTCCATTCTCCCATTGAGGATAGGTCAGGCTATCATATCGCCCTTTGCCTTTGAACCGAGGATATCCTGGTGTTTCTCCTGCCTTGCGTCTCCGAAAGAAGGCATCCATGGCGTGCTTCATTCGCAAGGTAACATCCTGCAATACTTGTGAATGGATATTCTTGAGTCCAGGTCGTTGCTCGGCTTTCAGTACAGGAAGCTCGGCTTTCTGGTCATAATACTCCACCATTTCCTGACGTTCTTCCCAGGCCACCTTCCGTTCCGCCAACAAGGTATTCCAGAGCCATCGGAGTTCTTCCAATTGCTGCTTCAAGAGGGTTTCTTGTTTTTTTGTAGGATAGAGTCGATATTTGAACGTCTTGAGCATTATCGATCCTTTTGGGTTTCCACATAGCGTTGTAACGTTTCCCACGTTACTCCGCCAACCGTTGCCACAAAATACGAGTTCGTCCACAGTGATGGCAATCGCCGCTTCAGGGAAGGAAGCAGCTGATGAGAAGAATATCCTTTGAGCAACTTGATGAGACGATGGATTCCAAATTGTGGATCACATCCAACCA
>JAKAOI010000190.1 GCA_021812265.1 Chloroflexota bacterium
TCTCATTGGCAATGGCAACTATAATTTCAATATTTCAGGATCTTAAATCAGTATACAGTTGAATGTATAGGATTGATGCAAAAGATACGCTAATAATATTGGGAATACGGAAAGGATAAATTTTTTCGTATTCCCGGATATATTCCGAAATGGAAATATTTTTGAATGCGCACATTTTTGTATATCTATAATATAATTAGCTATTATGGAGACCAATTATCAGTTGTATAGATATTTGTGCGATTAGAGAAAATAAGGGGAAATTGTATGGATCCAAAGAATCAGCCACAGACATCGCCAAATAGGCAAGTGTTTTTTTATCCGATATATATATAACAATGACACAAGATGTAACACTGAATATACAAAGATTCAATAGATTTTCGTATGCTTCCATGATTCTTGGTATTTTGGGTATTCTGTCATCTTGCAGTGTAATTTTGGGCGGAATATTTGGCGTTCTTGGGCTTATTTTTGGAATAATAGGGCTGGCGCGGCAAAAAAGCGGCCGTTTTGCAAGCAGTGGCTTAGTTTTGGGTATTATCGGTATCACAATCTCTGGTGTTAGTTTGTTGCTGACTGGTATTTCTTTTATATTAATGCCTGCTCTAATACTCCAGTGGATTAAGGTGATATAAATAATGTCGGATTTACCTCCTTTACCATTGCGGATTCGGTCGGCGCGGACAGCAGATGCGCCGGCAATTCGCATGGTCGCTACAGTAACGTGGACCGCGGCGTATAAACATTTAATAGCGCCGGAAAATATTGCCGCGGTTTTGCGGAAATATTATTCTGTTGAGCATGTAACGCAAAGCATCAGTCGTGAAGATTCGGCGTGGTTTGTTGCGGAATTGATGATGCCGCCGAATTTAGGAAAAATTATTGGATATGCGCATTGCGGGCCGTATACCGCCGGCGGCCGGGATGATTTTGCGCTGCGTTCATTGTATGCGCTGCCCGAATATCAGCGGAAAGGCATCGGGACAGCGTTGTGGGCACAGGTGATTGCATGGGGCAGAGAACTCCACAAAAGTCGTATGTTTGTTGGTGTATTAACCCAAAATTTACCGGCCCGCCGATTTTATGAACAAAGTGGCGCAACAATAAGCCATGAAGAAAAATTGCCAATCGGATCGCAGATATTGCCGGAAACATGGTATCAGTTGAATTTGGCTGAAGATAATGTGGACTATCTATGAACTTATGTTTCCCACATTTTACTGATATACAGCAATATATTACTGCCCCGTAATGCGCGCGCGCCGGGTGATGGTATTTGTGTTGTAACAAGTCCTGCCGGTACCCCATATACAACCTCTTCACCGACAATCAGCGGGCGCAGCCCGGCAGATTGTGCAAGTTCCATTGCTTCGAGCATTGTTTTGCCTGCAAAATTCGGCGCCGCAATTAACATTTCCGCCAGAACAGTAACAAACAAATCTTTTATTTCACGTTGCTGTTCATTTGCTTGGTTTGCAGAATGAATTGCTTTAAATGTGGCAAAAATACGGTCTATTTCCAGTTTTAACTGTTCCGGATAAGGTGTGTTATGCAACGCCATAGATGGTTTGCCATCTTCATCATCATTTGCGTAAATCAGTAAAGAGCCATATCCCAGCAATTGCCCCCAAAGAGAGCTTTTGGTTTCAATTTTTACGAAACTATCAAACCGAATGGTGAAGCTGGAACGGAAAAATACAAAATAAAATCGCTCTAAATCGGTTATGCGCTCCGAGGTAATAATCCAAACATCATCTGCAAAGTTTATGTAAATAATTAATTCCCAAAGCGCCGCAATAATAAAAATAATGCCTGCTATAAATATTGGTATGTGTGAGTGCAGCGGCGCGCTGATTCCGGAGATGATAATGGCAGCCAACGCCATCAACATGGGA
Source organism: Chloroflexota bacterium (assembly GCA_021812265.1). GTDB lineage: Bacteria > Chloroflexota > Ktedonobacteria > Ktedonobacterales > JACDGC01 > JAJYBV01. Next base: position 1,899 of record JAKAOI010000190.1, read on the forward strand.
ACGAGTGACAAATAAAGCAAATAACTCCAATGCTTGCCAACCACCCCCAATAATTTTTCTGTCCGGTTTATATGATAGTTGGTATATCGGCTTAACGGCCAGTGGCTGGCTATAATCGGATCAATATTTTGGTACTCGGGCATGATCTGATCGGCAGTGACGCTGTTGATGACATCTTGCATTGCCGGATCGGCAATTATTTGGACCGGTTTGGCGGCAGCGCTTTTTGCTGTGCCGATATGTTCAAAGAGTAAAGACTGTACTTCATACGGAAACGGGATATCAAGCAAGTGTATTTCTGCGCCGCCAACAGTTCGCGCTGTTACTTTTCCGTAGCGGAAGAGATATTCAGGAATTCTGCTTGTTTGCACTGTGGCGTCGGCAATATTTACCAAATTGATTTCTTGAGACTCTTTGGTAAAAGTATTTTTATTGTAAATAATTCTTTGGTCAGTAATAATATAAAAGGTGAACCACCACTCATAGCCTTTAGCGGCAATCCATCGCAACAGAGCGCCTATACATAAAACTGCGCTGATGATTTGCGCAACATGCAGTATAGCCACCAGCGCGGGATTGGCGGTATGCGGAAGCTCGAGAGCAAGAAACACGGCGGCGCACAACACAGCAGGCCACGCCGAAAGCATAGCCGAAGCCCAATGAGCGCGGATGGCTAAAAGGACATGTTCGCTTGGGTTTAGGCCAGGAACAGATTTTTCACGATTTTGGCCGAGTAATCTTTCAAATGACGGTGAATATGCGCTGTGTGCCATAAAAGCATCCATCCGTAGAAAATGCGTGCGTTATATATTGATTATGCTTGGCTTTTTACTGACTTGCGAGTTGTAAGGATAACCACGATAACGATACCCAATAGAGCAATCAGCATAATCGGCCCGATTATGGAATGGGTAATATCTCCGCTGGGCAGCTGAACGTTGAGAATAAAATTTATTCCTTTTTGGCTGAACAATATTAATGCGATAATCGTCCCGTTTAACACCCCCATAAAAAATCCGCCGAAACGAAAACTGCGTATAGCGCCTTTATCGGAGGAGCCTGGAGATTTTTCTTTAAAGACAACGCTGCCTGCTACATACGCCATAATGATGATGGATAAAACACATATCCACAGTGAGATGACCGAAGCCGGAGCGCTGAGCGGATGAGCGGCTGTGGAGTTAGAAGCGCTTTGATAGCCGGCAAAAGACTGCAATGCCGCCCATATACGCAGCGGCAGCTGGGAAAAAATTTGATTTGCTCCAAAAAAAAGCGAAATAATGGTAAGAGCTAAAATGCTAAATGTTAGCAATTCTTTAAAAAAACCACGAAATGTCCCAACGACACCGAATATGCACATAAAGATAATCAGTGTTTCAGATGAGTTAATAGTCATATAAAAAGTACCCCTCCATGAAAAAGGTACGTTCGGCAATTTTACCTGGAATTTTCCGGAAGCGCCATCTTGTTCATTTCCAAAAAATTTTTAGCGGTGCAATAATTGCTGTATTTAAGAACGCGCCGTTGAATAGGACTTTTGCCGCGGATATAATATACGGTTTGTCGGTATAATAACTGCACATAGCAACGCTGTCATAGCTTTGCCATAAATGGCCCCATCCCTTGCAGCGATTCCGTCATTGAAAACGTTGGAAAAAATCCTTATGGTATATAATCGGCAAATATCTTTTCGCATTTAGTATACCAATTACCCCAAAGTGTATTGCTAAAGGTTCGTTTTCTTGCCAAAATTATCTGCTAGCCGTACAATGGGTAATAGAATACACGTGTATTGTATTGCCAGACTTTCGCTTGATCCATAAAGGGTTATAACCATGCGCCAATGAGAAAAGATTTGGAGTCTTTTTAGTCCATAGCAAGGCGTTGCCTTTGCGTATTTTCCCAATACGGTTAGTAAGCGGAAGCTCCGGCATTGGATTGTTATAGATGCATTTTGCTTTTGCCCAAACACCAATGGCGCTGTAAATGGGTAAAAAAAGCGCTCATTGAAAGTAGTTCGGGATTATGCAGCCATCATTGCGGTATATGGCGCTGGATGTGGGGAATATTCGCGTCGGTGTGGCGTTGAGCGACACAAGCGGCGCAATAACTGCCCCATATCCAATACTGCGCCGGCACCCGGAACTAGCTTTAAAACAGGCAATTTTGCGGCTTGCAAAAGAAGAGCATGTTGTAAAAATTATTGTCGGCTTGCCGTTGCATGAAGATGGCAGTAGTTCGGAACAATCGGAAATTACCGAACGTTTCTCCGAACGTTTAGCCGATTTTGTGAAACCTTTGCCGATAGAATTGTGGAATGAATTTGGCTCTACGCAAGACGCCAAGTATACATTGCAAGAAATGGGAGAACCGCGGAAAAACTGGGCTAAACTGCTGGACTCTGTTGCGGCAAGTATTATTTTGCAAAACTACTTGCGCATGCATGATCACACGCAGTAAAATCTAGTGAAATTTTGGTTGCGTTCGCAGTGAACCAGTAAAAAGATTGCAATATATTTTCAGGAGTATCTAATATATATGGCCAGACCTCAGCCAAAATCCGCCGCGTCTGCAAGCGCATCTTCAGGCGGTAAGTCGAATGTAATTATTCTTGCAGTATTGCTGGGTATATTGGCGTTTGGAGCCGGTTATGGCGCAATGACTATTCAAGCAGATATTGCACAGCCTTTGGCAAAAATTGGGGCGCCGTATCAGGCGTTTGTGGTGCATCAGGGTGATACCACAACGATTGTGGAAAATAATTTACAGGCTCAGGGCCTGATTCGCAGCGCTACCTTTTATAAAATATATTTAAAAATAAAAGGTATTAATCCGGTAATCGATCCCGGTGTATATAATTTATCTCCCAGTATGACATTATCAGAAATCACCAATATTCTTACCACTCCTCCTAAAGCAGATGTGGTAAATTTTACGGTTAAAGAAGGTTTGCGGCTGACGCAATATCCGGAGTCAATTATCAGTTCTGCTAAGTTTCCCGATGGCACTGCGGCAACTCTTCCGAATTTTAGCGCGCAAGATTTTCTTAAGATAGCTGTCAGCACAGGAGTGTTTCCCAACAGCTCTAATTATTGGTATGTGCAGCCGTGGTCTCTATCTTCGGGCGCCGAGGCTGCCCTTGAAGGTTATTTGATGCCCAATACGTATCAGGTGTACCAAACGGCTACTGCCGCCGATATTATTTCCACTATGCTGGATAATCTTGGTGAACAGCTTTGCCCTGGGCCGGCAAGTAACCCGACCGAATATATTTATAATCAGGCGCAGTGTATGGCGCATCAAGCCACCATCACCCTTACTTCAGTGCCCAGCCAGTATACCGCAAATATCGGCAAACCAATCGGGGTTTTTTCCTCGCTGACCAACCATAAAGAAACATTGAAACAGGCGCTTATCCTTGCCTCTCTTGCGCAGCGTGAGGCGCGTACACCGGTGAATTATGAGATCGGAA
>JAKAOI010000191.1 GCA_021812265.1 Chloroflexota bacterium
TCTCACCGGCCCCAGAGCCTGCTATACCGGCCAGCGCCACCGCAACCAACGCGCCGCGCGCTTTTGCCGGCAGAAAAATATCAATAAGCATAGTCAGCGCTGTAGTTACAACCAGCGGCGCTAACGCCAGCAGATGTCCCCAATCTGCATTGGAAACTGTATAGATAAAGTTCATAATGCGCTTTGCCGTCCCAATATTTGAATAATGCGCGGCCCACTTGCATGAATTTGCTGAAGCAACGCGGTAAACTGTGTTAACGTCGGCCCAATACGATCCGGTATAAAAGCGGGAGCTAGGCCAATGAACAGCATCAGCGCTATCAGCAGAAGCATGGGCAGCAGCGCGGCGAAAGAAATATCCGCAGATTGCGCGCGCGTCGCGGCGGTTCCATTTGGCTGGACAAAAACTTCTCCTTCGGGGCCTTCCATAACGCCTTGAAAGAATTGCAACATATACCAAGCGGCAGGAATGATAACCAATGTTGCCAGCGCGCCAAGAACTGCGTTAGCTTGAAATGCGCCCAGCAGGGTGAGAAATTCGCCGGAAAAACTATTTAGCCCGGGCAAACCCAACGAAGACAGCGCGGCAATGCAAAAAACCGTCGCCAAAATAGGGGTGTGCCGCGCCATGCCGCCAAATCTGCGCAGTGAACGAGTAGCGAATCGTGATTCGATATAACCGGCAATGATAAAGAGCGCCCCAGTGGTAACGCCGTGATTCAGCATTTGCAGAACAGAGCCTTCCAGCCCAAATGTGTTCAGCGCAAATATACCAAGGATGATAACGTTCATATGGCTGACGCTGGAATATGCCAGCAATCGTTTCATATCAGACTGTGTCAGCGCCTGTACTGCGCTGTATAAAATGCCGATAACCGCCAGCACAGCAATATATGGAGCCGCCTGTTTTGCAGCTTGAGGAAAAATTGCCGCGCCAAACCGCAGAAAGCCATATACTCCGGTTTTCGACATAATCCCCGCCAGCATAACAGTAACCGGAGCAGGAGCCTCGGTATAGGCGTCGGGCGCCCAAGAGTGAAACGGGAACAGCGGCGATTTTACGGCAAACGCTGCTGCAAACGCCAGAAATAAAAGAAGTTGTGCGTTTGCGGGAACGTGACCCGCTAATTGCGCAAAACTCATGCCGGTTCCACCGGCAACGACGGCGTTTAAGCCGATAACCCCGGCCAGCATAAGTAAAGAGCCGACAGCGGTATATAAAACAAATTTTATCGCCGCGTAGGTTCTGCGGGGTCCGCCAAATGTTCCTACCAGCAGATAAGCCGGAACCAGCATTATTTCCCAGAACACATAAAAGAGAAATGCGTTTTGGGCGAGAAACACACCCTGAATGCCGGTGGCTAAAAAGAGCATCAGAAAATAAAATAGGCGCGGCTTGTCGGAATTTTGCGAGACTTCTCCGGAAACCGCGATTGCGGTAAACGTCAGTAAAGCGGTAAGGATAATCAGGAAGATACTGACGCCATCTGCGCCAAGAGTATAGTTTAGGCCCAGCCCCGGTATCCATGGCTGCGCTTCGGTAAATTGCACTGAGCCGGACGCCGTAAACTGAAAGCCTGCGTATACGGCCAGCGCCAGTTCTATGGCGGAAACGCCAATCGCCCACAAACGCGCCGCGCCGCGGGGAAACAGCGTTCCGGCCAAACCGCCGGCGGCCGGAAGAAAAATCAGCGCCGACAAGATGGGGAAATTCACGTTAAGAACCCCTCTTTCGTGTTAGAAAATAGATATTTTTAAAAGCGTTACTATTCATTGTACAGATATCATTGTACACCATATCCGGCTAAGGCGCTATTTGCGCTGCCGCCGAATCATCGGCATTCGCTGGTTTTGCAGCGTTACGCTGCACTTTGGGCAAATATACATCCCATCGGCTTCGCGGTAACGCAATTCCTCGGCGGGAAACGCCATGTAGCATACGCCGCAGTGCCCCGCGTCGGGCCGCGACGAAATGGCGCGATACGTAATAAAACTCTCGCGCAAATCATCCAGCATATCGGTTAATTCTCCCACAGGCGTGGGGGTATGCTGGGTAATTGCGCGGGTTTCGTGCCCCGATACACTGCGCGGCCGCGGTGTATTTGTGGCAATATCAGTTTTAACGGTATATGGCTCTATTTCTTGGGAGGATCCGGCGTCTTCGCCGTCCTCTTCATCATCATCCGGTATATTTTCGGCAAATTCGGAATTTTCCGTGCGGGCAATAATATCAACGTCCAGCGGCTTAAAATATTGTAAATGAGAATAAGCGCTGAGTGATTCAATATACTCGCCATGCGCGCCGTGAATTTCCACTTTGGCAAATTCGGTGCGTTCTATATGAATATGCGGCTGATCTTCGATGTGAATTTGATCGGTTGCGCTGTCTGTTTGCTCGGCGCCATCAGAATCATTGCTCCCGCTGCGTGTCGCATTCATTTGCAGGGTTGGCTTTTTTTTATCTCGTGAATGTTTATATCTGCGTTGGCTGCTCATCATTAAAACCCTCTGGCGTAGGTGAAAATTCCGCCAATATGTTCAGCATATCACGTATTGAACAGTTTGGCAGTATAATGCCGAAGGTCCCGCTCTTCTTGACATATTGAAAATATCTGGTAAGGTATTGTGTATCACATTTTTTTCTCGTTTGGGGGAGGCTTATTGTACAGATGATTCAAGACTCCGGCAAGATGGCTGCCGCTGCCCACACAGCCATGGGAAAAATTATCCAATTTCGCGCGCCTGCCACAGAAGAGCCTGCGCCGCCCAGCGTTCAGGAACGCGGCAGGCATTTTTTAAAATTTGCGCTGCCGGCTATTCCGGTTGCGGTTTTTACCAGTGTATTTCTTTTGTGCTACTCTGTAGAAGCGGCCGACGCTACATCTGCCGGCCGAGTTATCGATCCCGCCGCGCCGTTGTTGGGGGCGCTGGGAGTTACATTGTTAATAAGTGTTTTGTGTATCGCCATATACGAAATATATCGCAGAATTACCGCTTAGGCTTCGGCGCCGCCGTTGGATAAAAGAGATTTTTATGCAAGCTTCGGCGGCGCAAATGGTTTATCAATAGGCGCTATGACCGCCGGGCATATTGTTTTACTTGATCTTCAAATCCTCGGACATCCAGCCATGACTTTACTGCGCCGCCGATAATAACCGGAGCTTTTTGCAGCGCGGCAATATTGGGAGAACCGGTAAGTTGCATGGCGGTTTTTAATTCCAATAAAAATATCTCCAGGTAATCAAAAACGGCCTGTTGGCTGGTTGAAGCGGCTTTCAGCATTGGAAACGCTATGCCGGCTACACTTGCGCCAAGCGCAATGGCTTTGGCGGCGTCTAATCCCGAGCGTATACCGCCGGTGGCGATAATTGGCAGTTTGGCGGCGCTGGCTTCTATAACGCTGATAGGTGTAGCAATACCCCAATTGCGAAATACACTGCCGATAGCTTTAGTTTTTATGTCGCCTATTTTTTCGGCGCGAATGGCTTCCATTGCCGCCATACTGCTGCCGCCGGCTCCGCCGGTGTCTATTGCTTGTGCGCCGGCGTTTAGCAGCGCTAAGGCGCTTTCTTTGCTGATTCCTGCGCCGGTTTCTTTAGCGATGACCGGTTGTCCAACGGCTTTTGTCAATTGCGTAAGAGCGGCCAGCACACCGCGCGCGTTTAAATCACCTTCGGGCTGCGCCGATTCCTGCAGATAATTCAGGTGCAACGCCAGCGCGTCTGCGCCGATCATGCTTATTGCGCTGCGAATATCTTCGATAGTGAATGGCGCTTTGCCGGCTTGCGGAATAATTTGCGGCGCGCCAATATTAGCGATTAAAAACGCTGACGGAGCTACTCGCCGCGTAATGGCATAGGTTTCCGCCAGTTCCGGCGCGGCTATTCCGGCTCTTTGACTGCCCACCCCCATGGCCAGCCCATATTTTTCCGCCGCCGCGGCCAGTCGTTCGTTGATGATTGCCGCTCCGTCATATCCGCCGGTTATGGCAGATATAAATATTGGCGCGCGCAGTGTTTTTCCTAAAAATTCAATGTTACAGTCAATTTCATCGCGGTCTACTTCCGGAACCGCTTGGTGGATAAGTTGTATATCTGCCCAAGAAGCGGCCTGCGGCGCGGAAAGATCGTGTTCCAGCGCCGCGGCAACATGTTCTGCTTTTCTTTGCCGAATGTTGTTGTTATTCATCGAAAGCCAATCCTTGAAAAAAAATTTTTTATATTGCCGACGCCGCAAAAATGAAAAAATGCGCGTCAAGAAATAAACTTGCGGCAGTTGACCCAGCTTTATGAAGACCATTCGGAGCCGCTGCAGCTTTTTTATCGGGAAATGAATCGGGAAATAGGTGTTTTTCCCTTGAAGCAAACATCTTAGTTTATAATATAACAAGACTGCCGTTTTGAACCAAGATATTTTGCCGCTGTTTCGGATGAACCGGATATGCGGCGCCGGCAAAAAGCAGAGTAAGGCAAACAAGGAAGCAGGCGCAAGTACATGGAACAGCAGAAATTGTTCCGGCGCGAGGCCGATATGGCGCAATGGTGGCAAAATCACGCGCCGTTAGGTGTTCCGTTGCAAACAACCGACGGAACGCCGCTTATAATACTTTTTCAAGGGCGGCCGGGAGCGGGAAAGGGTCCCGATTTTTGTGACGCGGCTATCGAGTTGAACGGCGCCGCGCTTGCGGGAGATATTGAACTGCATTTACGCGCCGGAGGCTGGTTTTCTCATGGTCACGCGGCGGATCCGCGGTATAGCCGGGTTATTTTGCATGTAATCGCAGAGCCTATGCCCCGAGCGGCGCGTGGGGCAATAACAATGCTTGGCGCGCATATTCCGGCGCTGTTGGCAAACGCGGCGCTGTTGCAGCGTAGTTTAGCGGCTTCCCTGCCGGAGTGGCCCTGCCAAAGCGGAAAAATCAGCTCTGTTGCGCTTCGTCGGCTGGGAGAGCAGCGGTTTCAATTAAAAAAGCAGAGTTTTTTGCTTGAGTTGCGCCGTTCGGAAACGCCTGCGCGCGATTTAGAAACGGTTTTATGTAAGGCTATGGCTGCAGCGTGTGTTTTAGGTAGGGATCCATTGCCGGCGCGGGTGGTACGCTCAATTACAAAACTGCAAGGCGCGAAAGGCAGAGATTTTGGCGGCGCAGATATGGCAGTTGCTGAGGATATGGAAGATGTAATTGCCGCGCGGCGTGTATCTGCAATTATAAAGAAAAATCGGGCAGAGCGGCAGATGGCTGCATGGCTGTGCGGCGCCGCTTTTACACAAAGTCCTGCGCAATTTTGGCGCACGCTGCGATGTTGGCTGGCAGATGAGGCAGAGTCAGCGGGAAATATCAGCGCTGCGCGGGCGGATAT
>JAKAOI010000192.1 GCA_021812265.1 Chloroflexota bacterium
AATTCACAGATATTTTGCAACTATCTTGAAACTTTTTCGTTTTTTTTTATATCTTTAAAATAATGTTATCACTTACATTAAGAAATATTGGAATAAATGCCCTTTGTTTTGCGCAAGAGGCGGCAAGCCTTTATATATCTTTGATGTGCGCCGATAATTGAAGTATAAAAGGCAGATACTGTTATATTATGAAATCACGCTATATACGTTTTCTTTTTGTCGGAGGATCCAACGCTGTTGTAGATCTTGGCATATTAAACTTATTGTTATATACATTCCCGACACAAAATGTATATATGCTGCTGCTGTACAATACCGTTGCCGTTATTTTTGCCATTGCCAATAGCTATATTTGGAATACCCGCTGGACATTTCATGTATACAAACACATGAAAAATTACCAAAAAATATTATTTACCGCTCAGGCAATCATCAATATCATTATAAATAACGCCGCGCTGTTTCTTATATCGCTGTTTCTGCCCATTTCTAACACATTAGGCTACTTCATCGGCAATAATATTGCTAAACTTATTGCAATGATCCTTGCTTCATCAACCAGTTACCTTCTTTTAAGTTGTATTGTATTTCGGCAGGTAAAAAAAACCCCTCGGGAATATCAAATTATCCCAAGGGATTCAAGTCAGCTGCTTATTTAGTTATTGTCGGAGTCCCAGCCGGTTGTGTCATCAAACATAAGATGCAAATCTTTGATCCGCTCTTGTATCTCTGCTGCTTCCTCGGTTCGCCCGACTTCTTGCAGCGCGCTTGCAAGCGTTTCCAGCGCGCTTTCCGATTCATCATCTAAAGCAACGGCCATAGTTGCGTACTCCAAGGCAGATTTTGTTTGGCCGTTTTTCAGCAGAATCGCCGCCAAATCATCGTAAGCGGCAAAATTCAAGGGATCATTGTTAATTGATTCCTCGTATGTGGCGACTGCCTCTTCTGTTTGATTTAAGCCATATAAAGCGTTGGCTTTTTCATATAACGCGGATGAATCATCAGGAAACTCATCGAGAATAATTGAGGTGGTAGCTAACGCATCTTCATATAACCCGGCAAGATTTTGTGTTTCCGCCAAGCTGTTATAAATCTCTAACTTAAAATCTTCGTATTCGCCGCTTTGAATAGCAACCATCTCTTTCAATGCGTTTATGGCTTCGGAATAATTTTCCGCAAATTGGTAGGCGATCGCCAAGCCATATTTATACGATGGATTATCCGGCTGCAGCGTAACGGCGCGCTTATACGCCTCGATAGCCTGCTGTGTTTCCCCGGTTTCGGAGTATACTTCGGCTAAATAGCTCCACGAAACGCTGTCATCCGGCTCCAGCGCAACAACTTTCTGCCACGCTTCTTTTTGCTTGTTGGTGTCGCCGATTGCGCCGTATACAATGGCGTATGTTTGGTAAACAGCGGCGTCATCGGGGAATTTTTGCTCAATGAGTTTTGCGGCGGCCAAAGCTTCGGTAAAGCTATGCGCGTCGAGCAGTACGCCGATGAGGTTCACATAGCCATCCAACACATCCGGATGCTCCGCAATCTCTTTTTGAGAAAGCTCGATGGATTCTTGAATATTGCGCATTTCATCTTCGGTTTCCGTCAGATTGGTTGCGGCAAATTCATTTGCCGGATTGATGGTCAGCGACTGCCGGAAGGCTTCTACGGCGTCGGAAAACAAGCCGGCGTCGCTGTACGCTTCTCCCAAAGCCACAAACAGCTCATCGTTCTGCGGATCCAGTTCCAGCGCGCGTTGCAGCACATCTATCGATTCATCGGTAAAGCCCAATTCCAGATAGAGCGCGCCCAAGTTAATATATGCTTCAATCAGCTCCGGATCGGATCGCAGCGCGCGAAGGTATGAGCTGACCGCGTGCTCTAATTTCCCGATATTTTGCTGCGCAAGAGCCAGATTATACCATATGGGGGCATAATCCGGATCCAGTTCTGCCGCTTTCATAAAATTTTCTTCAGCGGCGTCAAAATTGCTGTGTTGAGCAGCTTCATTGCCCTTAGTGATATACTCCTGAGCTTCAGGGGTCGGTTGGTTACTCGGCATAAGGCTCCTTATATGTACTCAATACGGTGAGTATTTCCTTAAAATACTGATTTCCACGCCAGCGCGCGGAAAAATCTGTCTTGCTCACTGCGGCGCGCATATTTCAGCGCGCCAAATATGTTGTGCGCGCAGCCACGGCAAAATATGCGCCGTGATTGCGCCATGAAACATTTACGCCAAGGCGCTCAAAGCTTCATCAAGCAAAGCAGCGGCCTGATCGATATCTTTTTGATTCAGAATAAGCGGCGGAATAAACCGGATGGTTTTTTCACCGGCGTTGGTAATTAAAACATTGTGGTCAAAAGCGGTTTTGGTTACATCGGCCGCTTTTGCGTTTTCGATATCAAACGCCAGCATCAGCCCATACCCGCGGACCCCGGAAACAAAACTGAATTTCTGCTGCAGCCCTTGCAGTTTTTCTTGCAAATATGCGCCCATAGCTGTGGCGTTTTCCAGCAATTTTTGTTCACGAATGGTCCGGATAGTCGCAACACCCGCCGCGCACGCAATGGGGTTGCCGCCAAATGTTGTGCCGTGGTCCCCCGGCTCAAAAATATCGGCGCGCTCGCCCGCCAGCATAGCGCCGATTGGCACACCGCCGGCTAAACCTTTGGCCATCGTAACAATATCCGGAGTGGCGCCAAAATGCTCCCAGCTGAAAAATTTGCCCGTGCGGCCGGATCCTGCCTGAACTTCATCGGCAATTAAAACCAGATCATTCTTGTCGCACCACTCGCGCAGCCCTTGCCAATATTCTTTTGAAACGGGATAAATGCCGCCTTCGCCTTGAATTGCTTCAATTAATATGCCGCACGTTTTATCGGTGGTGGCGGCTTTAATCGCCTCTAAATCATTAAACGGAACCTGCTTGAATCCATCGGCCAGCGGCAGCCATGTGTCCTGGTATTTTTTCTGGCCGGTGGCAGACGTCGTTGCAAGGGTTCTGCCATGGAAGCTGCGATCCATACTGATAATTTCATAGGCGCCTTTGCGATATTTTCTGCCGAATTTCCGGGCAAGTTTAATTGCGCCTTCATTCGCTTCGGCGCCGGAATTTGAGAAAAACGCGCGCATGCCGCCGCTGACGTTGAACAGCTCTTCCGCCAGTTCTACTTGGCGTTCATTCACATATAAGTTCGATATGTGGATCAGCTCCCCCGCCTGCTTGCGGATGGCTTCTACAACCGCGGGATGGCAGTGGCCGAGAACATTCACCGCAATGCCGGCAACCAAATCTAAAAATACTCGGCCGTCGGCTGCGTATAAGTGAACGCCTTCGCCGCGTTCAAATGTAACGGGATACCGCGAAAATGTATGCTGATAATATTTCTGCTCTAACGCAAGCCAATCGCGTTGTGTGGAATTTGTCGAAGTCATGGTAAGATTTCCCCTTTGAAATTATCGTGTGTATGTGGTATTTTCGTCGATATACCCATGGGTTAAGTCACATCCCCATGCGGTTGCGGCGGCGACGCCGTTGTGCAGATGAATAGAAATAATCACTTCTTTACCGGACACTGCGGCTTTGGCGTCTGCCTGCGCGTAATCCGCGGCCAGCCCGTTTTGAACGACACGTGTCTCGCCAAGAGTTATTTCCAAGCGATTATGATCGAACACCGCGCCGCTTGCGCCAACGGCGGCAATAATTCTGCCCCAGTTGGGATCAGATCCGGCAAGAGCGCACTGCCACAGCGGCGATACCGTAACCGCGCGGGCAGCTTTGCGCGCGTCGCTGTCGGTTGCGGCGCCGGAAACGCGCACTTCCATTAATTTTGTAGCGCCTTCGCCGTCGCGGGCAATTTCCATCGCTAAATATTTTGTGATTTGCCGCAGCGATTCGGCGAAAATTTCGGCGTCGGGCGACCCCGCAGCAATGGGGGTGTTCTCCGCCAGCCCATTTGCCAAAACCAGCACAGTGTCGTTGGTAGACATATCCCCATCGACGGCAATCATATTAAAGGAATCTTCAACGCAATCGCGCAGCGTTTCCTGCAGCCATTGCTGCTCAACCGCGGCGTCGGTAGTAATATAGCACAGCATTGTCGCCATATTTGGATAGATCATGCCGGCGCCTTTTACGCATGCGCCGATGCGGACCGTTTTACCGTCTATTGAAAACTCCAGCGCAATCTTCTTCGGATGGGTGTCTGTAGTAATAATGGCGCCGGCAAAATCATCGCCGCCGTCATATTGCGGATCAATTGCCGGAGCGCCGCTGATAATTTTTTCGATAGGAAGAAACCTGCCGATAATGCCGGTGGAACTCACCATCGCCAGCTGCTCATCAAAGTTGTATTGCTGCGCCAAAATCCCGGCCATTGTTCTGGCGTCTTTCATTCCGCGCTCTCCGGTAGAGCAATTCGCGTTGCCGGAGTTTACGATGACACCTTGGGCGCGGAACCCGCTGGCGGCCAAATGCTCTTTGCACACCAGCACGGGCGCAGCCGGCGCTTTGCTGGTTGTAAAGGTTGCGGCGGTCACACAGGGCACATCGGAGAGCAGCGCCGCTAAATCTTTAGTGTTTGCGTCACTTTTTATGCCGCAGGAAGTGGAACCGGCGCGAAACCCGCGTGGCGCCGTTACGCTGCCACCGACAATACGCGCAGTATCAGCCATTGTTGTAAACCTCACTGTAAATTCTGCCTGCGTGGACGTTATATTCCTTTTGCTGTGCGATATGTAGCGCATGATGATTGTTACGCATATAGTCTTTCGCATGACGCAAGCTCATGCTGATATCGTATCACCTGCGCAATATCTACGCAAACCCGCGAATTATAAAAATCGTTTTGCCGTTATGCTGTGCGATTCGACCGCCGCTAATTTTGCCGCAGTTTGATCAATGGTCCACGGCGCTTTGGGAAATGTTAAAATAAATGTCGAGCCGGAGCCGGGAATGCCCAAGCTTTCCAAGCGAATGGCGCCGTTCATTTTCTTGGTGAGAAATTTACAAAGATACAACCCCAAACCGGTTCCCATAATATTTGATTCCAAATCTCGCGGCAAGCGGACAAATTTTTGAAATAATAAATTAGCTTGATCGGCCGGTATGCCTAACCCATAATCTTTAACGGCTATTTCAATATATTCCTGCGGCTGCCCGGCGTTCTTCTTAGATATGGTCCCCGGCAACGCCCGCGCAGAGATTTCGATCAGCGCGCCGGGTGAAGAATATTTCAGCGCATTGCTTATCAAGTTTACAAAAACCTGATGTAAGCTCATAAAATCAGCGTAAACGGCTAGGGAATCATCAAAACACATGCGCAAATCTGAGTGTATGCGCTGAGCTTCGGAGC
>JAKAOI010000193.1 GCA_021812265.1 Chloroflexota bacterium
AGCACTGCCAAGAACGCGCAAGAGGTATCATCTCCTTTTGCGCGGAATTTGGGATATCCCCAAAATATTATTTTCAATGTTCTATAACACTTGCTTGGTTGCATGGTATATAATTGATATTATTACAAGCTAAACTACTATATTGTTTCAAACAGCAGTTTACTGATCCTTATCTATGGAGTCATTGTTAGATCATGGAACTAAGCGAAAGTATAAAAATTGCCATTGAATTTACTATTGAAGAACTCGAATCCGAAATCGTAAAGTTAAACGATTCAGCTATCATGGCGCTGCAGCAGAAAAAAACCACTGAAGCAATTACCACTACCCACATCCTTGAGAAGATTGAACTGATTTTAAATCAAATGCAAAGTATAAAACGAACATGGGAATCTATTTGTCAAGAAAATAACGACACAGTAGAAGAGAAAAATCAGCAATTCATTTCCGATCAAGGAGTACAAACTCCTTCAGAGTCAAACCCTCCACAACATGAAATCGCGTCTCCCCCACCATTGGAACAGAGTGCGTCTAATTTATCCCCCAATGATCTTTCACCCTCTCATCAGCAGATAAACAACAGACAAAAATATATTATTTATGGTGGGAAAAAAACACCGGAAGAAGATTATCTCGTTCCTCTGCTAACTGCTTTAGTGGAATTAGGCGGATCTGCCCGAGTTGCCACTGTCATTGATCGAGTGGGTGAAATGATGAAAGATAAATTAAATGAAACTGACCGGGAAAAACTGTCATCCAATAATTCTATTCGCTGGAAAAATACGGTTCAATGGTTGCGTCTCAGATTAATTGAACGAGGATATATGTCTTCAAGTACACCCTATGGAATTTGGGGAATTTCAGAAAAAGGCAGACAATATCTTTACTTAGTGAATAACAATTTGCCAAATGAAGATATATTGTAAACCAGCGCCTATTTTATACGTATGTTTGACGCTATAAAGATCCCATATAGTCGGCCATTGTGGCTATCTTGGCGATTTTACTGCGCCGCAAGGCGGACCCATTTAAAATGGTTATCGCATATTCCGCTTTGTTGCATCATCTGCTTCTGTTTAAATTCTCTATAAATCCAGCAATATCGGAACTTCCGCTAAACTGCTGATGACGGGGCATCCCATTGTTTTGCTGTCGGCGGTTTTACCGCGATTCAACAAAACCGGGTGAATGTTTGAAGCTCTGGCGCCTAACACATCGTGCAGATATGAATCACCAATGTATATTGCATAATCGCCCAGCGCGTTGGCTCTTTCCAACGCCGTTTCAAACAGCCGAGGATCGGGCTTTGCCTTTTGGTGCGCGGCGGAAATAATTAACACATCAAAATAGCGCAGCAACTGATGTTTGCGTAAAATGGCGCCTAAATCGGTGCTCCAATCTGAAACTATGCCCAATGTAACGTTTCCATGAAGCTTTTCCAGTGTTTCAACCACATCATCATATATTTTCCATGCGTTTTGGCCGCGGCTGTATTGCAACGCTTCCATAGCGCAGGGATGCACACTCTCCGGTGGAACAAAATCGGCGGCAATAGCGCTGAAAAAATCAATCCACATCTCCTGAATATGTTTATCGTTAGCCCAAACACCATCCAAAATCATACCGGATGTTTCAAAACGATGTGACTCCCGTTTCAGTGACCGCATAATATCTGTTAAACTTGTCGGGAAGCCGCTTGCCGCAAACGCCGACTGGATCAGCGCCGCGGTAGATGGGTATGGATATAGCAGGGTAAAGCCGACATCAAATAACACTGCGCGGATTGATTGTGGATTATGCAGCCAAGGCTCTTTATTGGCGATATCTTGATTTGCCGCCAGCCAATCTTCATGGTTCAAAAAACGTAACCCTCCATCTCCCTATATCTCTAAATCCAATTGCTTTATATACTTTTTCCGCCGCTGTGTTATCAATAAGATAAAACAGATATGGCCGCAGTGAAGCGCGCAGCAACTCAGCGCACAGCGCCGAAACCACTGCGCCGGCGAATCCTCTGCCTCGCGCTTCGGGTAATGTATACACACTGCCAATCATGGCGGCTGTTGGTGATTCCGCGCTGGTCATAGCTCCCGAAACAATAGTTCCGTCGCGATCTTCTGCTATATATACACGCATGCGCGCAATGCGGCCGCTTAATATATCTGTTGTTTTCATAAATGTGTTCTGTTTATAGCCATCGGTGTTATGGTACAGCCGCGCCAGCGCCTCGGCGTCTTGCAGAACTGCGCGGCGGACAGCGCAATCTGTTTGTTCCGGAATATGCCGGTAGCGATGTTTTGGCAGCTCCGCGAAATGATGCTGT
Source organism: Chloroflexota bacterium (assembly GCA_021812265.1). Classification (GTDB taxonomy): domain Bacteria; phylum Chloroflexota; class Ktedonobacteria; order Ktedonobacterales; family JACDGC01; genus JAJYBV01. The sequence continues at coordinate 2,324 of JAKAOI010000193.1, forward strand.
TCGAATCCTGAAATTGTTTTGTGGCAATATGGCTCCAGCAACTGCATAGCTCTTTCCGGCCCCATAACAAATGAAATATGCGCGCGGTTCAAAGGCTCGGCTAACTGCGCCATTTCATGTTCCCATCCCGGTTCAGCGTATATCGCAGCGGTGTCGCCGACAATCATCAGGATGGCGCGCACATGGTCGCTGGCTATTCCCCAATAGCTTACACCCTCGGTAAAACCAAAAGAAAATAGTGTGTTGGCGATAAATAGACTATATCCTGTCTCTATTGCCAGCAGCCGGTGTATTTCTGCCATATCCTGTATTGTAAGAAGTCGCACCATGTTATGGCTCTCAATGCTTCTATAATTTAGTGAATAGCGAAATGAGCGGCGGCGCAAAAACGATAATCCCGATAATAACCGCCATGCCGGCGTTTACTAAAACGGCTCCGGCGGCAACATCTTTTGCGCGTTCCGCTAACGGGTGATATTCCGGAGAAATAAGATCGACGCACGTTTCAATTACGGTGTTAAACATTTCTGACACCAACACCGAAAGAATAGCGATTGCGATAAAACCAAATTCAATGAGCGAAATTTTTAGCAGCGCGCCGGCGACAACCGCCAAGATAGCGGCGAAAATGTGAACTCGCATATTGCGCTGTGTTTTTACCGTATACGCAACGCCTCTAAATGCGTATACAAATCCACGAAAAAAAGACTGCAATTCCGCTTTTGCTGATGAACTGTGTTTTGATCGCAGTCGCGGGTCGGGCTGTTGTGAAGCAGATGTGGTATCAGGCATAACGACGGTATCCGCAGCTATTCTTGGATATTTTCAGCGGCAAGAATTGCGCGCTGAATATGCACCATTGTATTGTATCCCATTTCACTGAAATCATCGAATCCGATAAGGTGCAGCACGCTATGAGTAAATAAAAAAGCGATTTCAAATAATTCTGAGTGCTCAGCCGCTTTTGCCTGCGCAAATATTGTTGGCGCCGACATTAAAATATCTCCCAAATAGAATGGCTGCTGTGCGCTGCCATGCGATTGCAGCGGGTATACTCTGCTGAACACAGCGGCTGGCGTATTTTCTGTATGGCGATAGGTCATTGGGGAATCGTGTGTATCATCACCCCATTCCCGCGCCGTCCAAGAAAGCTCCGGTGGCAAGGCAACGAGGGGAATATCTGCGGAGGGAAAACTGAGTGTATCGGTAGGCGCGTCTACGCCGCGAAATTGGCGATTTGCCCGCTGAATGGCCTTATTGCCGTCAATTGCCACGCTAAGGTCATACCAACCGCAAAGGCCGGTAAAATACAGCGCTGCTTGAGCAAGAGAATGGAATAAGGGAACAACATCTGCGGAGAGCTGAAATACCTTTGTGTGCACTGAACAATCAACAGTAACGTATGTTTGCGCAGACATAGTAATTATTTGGCCCTCCGCATCATAATTAAGAATAAGCTATGTGTGATCCGTCACAAAATTATTAGCAAAAGACTAACCGCGGCGCACTTTCTTTCTGCGGGCAGCCTCTTTTTTCTTACGCCGGATGCTGGGTTTTTCGTAGTGTTCGCGGCGGCGGGCTTCAGCAAGAATTCCGTCCTGCTGAATTTTACGATTGAATTTTTTTAACGCAACGTCAAAATTATCATTTTCAGAAATTTTAATCTCTGACATTCAACTCACCCCTTTCTTGGTCGATTTTGGGGGATGAGTGTAGGAACTGTCGTGACGATATCATGCAGTAGGCTGAACTTTCTCCTTGAACGAAGTATACCCTTTTGGGATGAAGCTTTCAATTCCCAGACCAATTCATAGTATACTTCATGAAAGAAGCTCATGTCAATATTTATGCGGTCTGGGGGAACAGATTATGACATTTACAGACGCAGCCACGCAGCAAACACAGCAAAAAAGAATGCGAACCGGCGTCATTATTATAAATCCACAGGCTTTTCATGGGAATGACGCCCAAGTGAGTCTAAAGGAAGCGCAGCAGATTTGTTTGCAAAATGGCTTAGAAACACGCATAGCGGTTATTACCCCCGATAAAACACTGGAAGCAATTGCCGAAGAGGCTGTGGCCGAACATCCGGATATTATTATAGCGGCTGGCGGGGATGGAACCGCCCATATAGTGGCGGCAAAATTATATGGAACAGACATAATTTTTGCTATTCTTCCACTCGGCACCATGAATAATTTGGCGTATAGCTTGGGGATGCCCGCCGATCTGCGCAGCGCCGCTGAATTACTTTCTACAGCTGAACCAAGCGCTATCGATGCAGGAACGATTAACGGCCTGCCTTTTTTTGAAGTGGTGAGTATCGGCGCCGAAGCGTCGTTTATACCGCTGGCCGAAAATTTGCGCCACCATGGGGCGGTGGGGGCAATCCGCGCGTTTATTTCGGGTCTGCAACTATTTTTGCGGCTGGAATCGTACCCGATAAAGCTGCATTTCAGCAAACGCCATACAAAAAGAATCCGCGCGTGGCAAATTACTGTTTGCAACGCGCCGGTATATGGCTTGCGGTTTAACGCCGCCGCCGACGCTAAAATTGATGATGGCTATTTAGATGTTATCGCCGCCAGCTATAAACATCGCTGGGAACTGATTCGTCACTATCGCTCTATTATGTCTGGTCAGCGGGAATTAAGCTCGTTAGTGAGCCATTATCGCGTAAAACGGATGCGAATTACCAGCGACGCCGCTATTCCGATAGTGATAGACGGTGAACAGAAAACTGCAACACCTGCCCATATTCAAATTCACCCTAAGGCCCTGCGGGTAATTCGCGGTATACCACCACAGCCGCAAGATTTTGTCGCAGAAGCTGCCGTCAATCCGCTGGCTTCTATCGCCAGATCTTTGGCCCCGCGTGAAGAGCATGAAAGCCCTGAGCTATTTTCTCATACAGAAGCTGCGGATCGCGCTATGGCGCTGTTGAAGATGTATTGGATCTTATTTCCGGTATATGTGTTGGCGCAGTTTGGCCTGATTTTTGTGCGCAGAAGGCGGCAACAGATC
>JAKAOI010000194.1:0-3698 GCA_021812265.1 Chloroflexota bacterium
ATCGTTTTGCCAGTGCAGCCCATGCAGCCGCCGAAAATGGCGTATTTCGCCGTCGATTTGCATCACTAAGTGTTCGTTTTGCGGTTCGATAAGCCGCCAGCGTTCCAAACGCTGTGGGTCGTCGAACCAACGCACGTTTGGCAGATATTGTGATTGTTTATCTGTAATGGCGTGGCGCAGTGTTGGGGAATGCGTCGGCGCAAAAGTGATTTTGGCGTATGGCAAAATAGCGCATAGCGCGGCGCCGATGCCAGATTCATCGAGCAGTGTATCCAGCCGCATTGGCGCCGCGTTTAGAATAACACCGAGATCCGGTTGTACTATTTTTGCCAAAATTTCCGCTTCTCCCGGATAGTCGCTGGCAATTTCAATAACGGCTGTTTCGTGCTGCGGCTCTAACCTCCCTAGGGAAAGTGGCATGCCCAACAAATCGTTATAATTTTTCCATGAATGAAATACCCGGTTTTTTGCTCCCAGCGCCACCGCCAGCGCCTCTTTAACGGTGGTTTTGCCGGCGCTGCCTGCAACTGCGATAATTTTTGGCTTCCACTCGCGCAAAACAGCGTCCGCGTATGCCTGCAGCGCAATCCTAGTATCTTCCACGGCAATAATAGCAATCTTTCGGCCAATAAGCCAAGCTTGTAAATCGGGATCTTTTTGCAGACGCGCAAAATCCAGTAAAACACCGGACGCGCCGTTGACAACGGCTTCGCGGATGTAGTCGGCTCCGTCGGAATGAACACCGCGCACTGCGGCAAAAAGATCGCCGTCAGCGGCTTCGCGCGAATCAGACGCAAACGCGGTAAAGCGATCGATTTTGCTTGTAAACAGATATTGCGCCGAGCAAGCTTTTGCCAAAAGATCCAGTAAAATCATACACCGGTGTCTCCCAGCTGCGCCAGCAGCTCTTTTTTACCGGTAACGGGCATTTTACACACAAAGCCCATGCACACAAAAGCCGTAGATTTTCCCTGTATTTGCTGCCGGTTTTGCAGCAGCGGAATAATTCTTGCCGCCTCGGTGTCTCCGGGGCCGGCGCAGGCTAAATAGCTGTTGGGCCGATAGCGCGATCGCACTGAAGCCAGCAGATCGCGGGTGTCGTTATCATCTAAATGCCCGATGATTGCAATTTCTTGCGATGGGCTAAGCCACCTGTCAAGCTGACATAGCAAATGCCCAAAAAACAATGGGTTACGTGTCATCTCCGGAATAAGCGGCAGCAGAATTTTTTCTGCGCGGCTGCGATATTCGGTGTTTCCGGTGACTGCCGCAAGCCATAGCAACGCTTCAACCGCCATGCTTAATCCGGAGGGCGCGGCGTTATCGAAAATTTCTTTGGGTTTTGTCAGCAATTTTTCGTGGTCGCGCGGAGTATCATAAAATCCCGCGCCGTCTTCATTGCTGAAAAGCGTAATCATTTCATTTACCAGTTCTTGCGCGGCAGAAAACCAATGCGGATCAAATGTTGCTTCATATGTGGCCAGCAAGCCAAGCGCAAGGGAGGCATAATCTTCTAAAAACGCATGAATGTGCGCTTTGCCGTTGCGGTAAGACCGCAGCAGCCGATTTTTCGATGAACGCATATTTTCCAGCAGAAACGTGGCGTTTGTTACCGCTATTTCAGCGTATGTTTCCGATTCAAACACTTCAGAGGCTTCGGCAAAGGCTCGCAGCGCCAATCCATTCCAAGAAGTGATGATTTTATCATCAGTGTTTGGCCAAACACGTTTGGAACGGGCAACAAACAGCGCCAGTTTAGCTTCCGCGATGCGTGCGCGGACTTTTTCTGCGGGCATTGCAATATCTGCGGCAATGGCTTCTAAATTTTTGGCGCGTGTTAAAACGGTTGTTTTAGAATTTTCAAAATTGCCTGTTGCTGTGACGCCATAATAACTTTTAATAATTTCGGCGTCGATTGGCTCTAACACTTCTTCAACTTGTTTTGGTGTCCAAACATAGAATTTACCTTCTTCACCTTCGCTGTCGGCGTCTTGCGAAGCGTAGAAACCGCCATCGGGATGAATCATATCTCTGCGCAGATAATCCAGCGTTTCGCGGCAGATGCGTGAATAGCGCTCATCTCCGGTTATTTGATATGCGTGCAGGTATAGCCGGGCCAATAAAGCGTTATCATACAGCATTTTTTCAAAGTGGGGCACAACCCATTCGGCGTCAGTTGAATAGCGGTGAAATCCTCCGCCGATTTGATCATATATTCCTCCGCGCAGCATTGCGTCTAACGACTGCCGAACTGCCTCTATCGGCGAAACTTCTGTAGGTTGCGCTGCTGCTGATTCGGCTTCCGGCTGGTCACTTTGTCGCACATACATGTGCAGCAAAAATTCAAGATTCATAGTGTGGGGAAATTTAGGGGCGGCTCGGAAACCGCCGCGCTGCGAATCAAAATCTTGTAACAGCGTTTTTGTTGCTGTATCCAGCGCTTCAGCGTCGATAACGATGGAAGTATCCGGAATATGCTGTAGCAGCTCGCGGTCGCGGGTTTCAAAATACTGTTTTATCGATTCGGCCTGCGCGTAAACTTCTTCACGATTTGTTTTAAAAAACTCCGCCATTTTATTAAGAATGGTTGCAAATCCCGGGATTCCATATCGATCTTGAGGAGGAAAATATGTTCCGGCGTAAAAAGGAAGACCTTCAGGCGTTAGGAAAACCGTCATCGGCCAGCCGCCTCTATGTGTAATAAGCTGTGTTACCTCCATAAAAATAGCGTCTAAATCTGGCCGTTCCTCGCGGTCAACCTTAATGTTTACAAAATTGGTATTCATAATCGCCGCAATTTGTTCATTTTCAAATGATTCGTGCGCCATAACATGGCACCAATGGCATGCGGCGTATCCCACACTCAGCAAAATCGGTTTATCTTTGGTTTGCGCTTCGGCTAAGGCTTCTTCTTCCCAAGGGTACCAATCTACCGGATTGTGCGCATGCTGAAGCAAATAGGGGCTGGCAGAATATATTAAACGGTTGGTGTATCGATAATTTTCATCATCTGAATTATTGGGTAACTGATTGACATCACTCATGGAACAAACCTCCCAATGCGCGGCAGTTCTGAAACCTGCAAAAATCGCTCATAAAGGCAAGGTATCACATTCTCATCTTTTTCCGCCACAGCCAAACGAATGGAAATAGGTCTTACAGAAAGTCCGTAAAATTGCGCTTTAAAGAATATCTTCCGGTCGCGAGGAATATTATACTTATGTGTAAATACATCTTGAATTTAAGAAAAATATATGATATACTCCTGTCAAGAATCAATGGAGCAGTCATCCGGGAAGCTATTGTTTTATAGTTGCTTCATTGCCCTTATTGGGTATTTCGACGCTCATCGATTGCTGAAAATTGCCCTATACATCCAGTCGCAGCAGGCTGGGTAATACGTCACATGTATCACCGCCGCACGGCATTTGTTGCCGTGTGTGTATGCGCCATCCGGCGCAAGAAAGGATTATGGGCAGTATCTTTGAACAGAGGGATGTTTTCGCTGAAAACAGCATTGGCAGCCTGCGCCATGTTTACCACAAACATGGCCGCGCATTTTAGAGATAGGACAACTCAGATAGTTAATACCCCCCCCATTACACAAGAAAAAATATTTCATTCGCGCTATCCTTACCATGAGCGCGCTGGTGTGTATCAGCGTCAGTTCAGTAATTTCTATGGCATGGCGTCCAGGC
>JAKAOI010000194.1:3708-5317 GCA_021812265.1 Chloroflexota bacterium
ACTATGAACGCTATGTACTATTGGGCGCAACAAGACGCCAGCCGTATTGACCCCATGGGCGACAATAGCTCTTGCTCGGGAAGTTATTACGATAGAACTGTAATTGCCGTTTTAGATTTTGGCTCACCAGATTATAACCCTGCCGGCACTGAATGGGGAGTAGATAATTGGGGAGCAGATGGTACACAATATTGGTATAGTTATACTAATTTGCAAAGTTTTGCTGATCAATACGCTGAAACTTATTATAACAAGGCTGGGGTTTGCAGTCATATGACGGTGGTGATAGGCGTTTCCAATAGCTATGAATGCACTGCCGCAAATCAACAACAAAGCTATTACTGTATTTATAATGAGGGAACCGGGCTTGATATGGCCGTTTCATCTGCAGAAAATACGCTGCACAGCTATGCGGCGCAATCCAGCGCAAACGCAGATATTCTTAACCAAGTGAACACTGCCGGCGGAGATGATATTGAAAGCGGCCCAGGGTTTGATACCTTTAATGAGACAGAAGGGTTTATGAGTGGTTTTACTGCAGAGAACTCTCTCATCGGAAGCAGTTACTATTTGTGGGATTATGGTGGTGTCGGAAGTATCTGCGGAAGCAATTGCGCTACCGGCAATACTACAACGTGGGATGATGGGGAGTTTTACCAAGCAGCGTGGGGATATGGCTGGGATATGCCGCTTCCGGAAAACTACAAGTCGAATTATACCTTTGAAGGACCTGCATGGGGAGAAATTTATACACATACGATAAATACAACCGTGTGTTCAGATTGTACAGTCAATGGCAAATTTGCCGGACCAATACAATTTAGTGGTGTGATGACAGCCAATGTATGGAATGACAGCACATATTACAACGCATTTTATGGTTCAGGCTATGGGGAGCCGTGGCCAAACCAATATTATTTTGACACCTGCATGCCTAACCTTAGCTTTGATAGCGAATTAGCAACGCCATGTTATTAACATATACACAAGAGGAGAACAACAGTATGAAAAAAGCTATCTCAATCATCATTCTCAGCATAGCAGCGTTGGGAATCGGTGTGATACTTATCATCTCGCAAACAGCACAGCCAACGCAAACAGTATTCAGCGGCTCAGCGTCGGGAGGTGGAAAAGTTTTACCCACTGCTCTGCCCAAGTATCAGGGCACACCAACCAAACGAAATCATCCTACTTCATTACCATATACTACATGTCCGGGACCGATACCAACAATGGGAGTAGCGCCTACGCCGACACAAGGGGTTATACTGGGCACACCAATGAACTATCCATATAACATGATAAATGGAGCGGCAGGCATGGTTTCCGGCGGCAATGTATACCTTATTACTACCGGAGAATTGAAGGCAAATAACAAGCAGGGTGTTATTACAGTGCAGTTGGAAGAAATAGATATGTGCAAAGATATGGCAAATAATATTACGCCAATCCCAACCGCAGAAGTGTTGGAGCCGGGACTGCACGGGGGAATAACCACCACGGGGATATCCGGGGCAGTGATCAGTTTCCGCGCCGCCGATGGAACCACCGGCCACTTTAATTATGTAACAGTAACATTTATGCCATAACGGGCAAAATAATAACTCAT
>JAKAOI010000195.1 GCA_021812265.1 Chloroflexota bacterium
TAAGCCCGTATTCCAGCGGCTCATCACTATGGAACGCTTTTCTTTGGGATACGCCGAAGTTAAAATAGATGTGCTGGCGGGAAAATAGCCGCCTTCACCGGCGCCCAGCGCGGCGCGGGTGGCAAATAGCGAGGCAAAATTTGGCGCAAATGCGGTAAACGCTGTTGCAATACTCCAAAACGCAATACTGCCACCGACTACATCTTTGCGCTTAATTTTATCGGCCAGTAAACCTAATGGGAAAATGCTGACAGTATAAACCAATAAGAATGAAGTTGCTAATAGTCCATATTCAAAGTCTGAAAGATGATACTCTGGCTGAATATAAAGACCTAAAGCCAAAAAAGCATAACGGTCGGCGTAATTAATAAAGTTAGCCAGCCATAGCAGCCAAAAATTATAATTTGCGGTTCGGTCAGTAATAGCTTGTCCGCCACTTTGCGACAGCCCGGCAGAGGATTCGAGAAATTGCCCCATCGTTTTTTCTCCTGTTAACCGGAAAATAAACCGGCTTCCGATAAAATAACATATCCAAAACTATACCTCTTCGTGCAGCGTAATAGGCGCCGCCTTACATATTGGCCGAAGTTTTAAGGATATCAACGTGCCTCCAATTCTTTTTGAACCAGAGCAAATGCCATACGCCCAATGCAAAAGCAATAGAGCCGTCATTACCACATTATAGTTAAATATATTATGGCATGCAAACATTAAAATAACAATAAGACCGTTAAGAAAACATCCGCAGCGCTTGATACACACCAAACAAGCTGTCCTCAAATCTCTTTCCCTATCCCCTCGAAATTGAAGGCGCCCCTGTGATACAATAATCTGTATGCCGGATATAATTCTTGAAATTGCTCAGCGCTTTCACGCAGCCAAATATTCTATTCATATTGTCGGCGGAACGGTCCGCGACTCCCTTTTAGGGCGCACCGTAACGCCAGACACCGATTTAACTACCGACGCAACCCCGGATATCATCAAAGATATCATTGCGCCGACGCATCCTCGCGCCGTTTCTTCCGTCGGAGAACGCTTTGGCACCGTCCAAATTCACTATGACGATCCCACCGCTTCAGAAAGTGATCCGGATAAAACTATTATCCTGGAAATCACCACCTTTCGCAGTGAACAATATCTTTCCGATTCTCGCAAACCCGATGTAGTTTTTGGAAACAACCTAGAAGAAGACTTGCTGCGCCGCGATTTCACTATCAACGCTATGGCTATGGATCCGCTTACCGGCAGCATCATCGATCCGTTTGGCGGCAAAATAGATCTTGAAGCTAAAATCATTCGCGCAGTTGGGAACGCCCCTAAAGAGCGTTTTGCTGAAGACCCCCTGCGCATGTTGCGCGCAGTGCGATTTGCCGCACAGTTAGGGTTTACTATTGAAAGCAGCACTGCGAAGGCGATTCAATCCGAGGCGCATACCCTGCAAAAAATAAGTTGGGAACGCATACGCGATGAAATGTGCAAAATATTGCTCTCACCGCGGCCGGCAATTGGCTTGCGTCTCGCCGCTGAATTAGGTCTGGCGCAATATTTTATGCCGGAAATGATCTATCTGCAAGGAGTGCATCAACGACCCGGACACAGCAAAGATGTTTTTGAGCATACCATGCGCGTCGTGCAAAACTCTCCCGCAACGTTAACCAGCCGCTGGGCAGCGTTGCTGCACGATATCGCCAAGCCGCGCACCTACAGCAATGAAAACGGTCAGGTGCATTTTTTCGGCCATGAAGATATTGGCGCAATCATGGCAAAAGATATTTTGCGCCGACTTCATTTTGATAAGCCGTTTATTGAAAAAATCTCGAAAATCGTAAAAATGCATATGCGAGTGAACGCATATATCCCCGATTGGACTGATGGAGCCGTGCGCAGAATGATGCTGGACGCAGGCGAAGCCTTGCCCGAATTATTAACACTTTCCCGCGCAGATATTACCAGCTATCGGCAAGATAAAATTCTTCGCGCCAGCGCTCTCAGCGCCGAGCTGGATGAACGCTGCCGCAAACTGCGCGAAGAATCGGAACGTGTTCCCATAAAAAGCCCGCTGGATGGCAATGAGCTGATGCAAATCTTCAGTCGGCAGCCCGGACCATGGATTAAAGAAATTAAAGAACATTTGCTTTCATTGGTTATAGATGGAGCCTTGGCGCCAGACGATAAAGAAGAGGCGCAACGCATAGCCGATGAACTGCTGCATAATCTGCCGCAATCCAAAAGTACACCAAACGTCAATTAATCGGCGCTCCGGTTCTTGCGCAAAGTTTTTTTCACTTCTTTTGCGAGGTGTCTTTTGGAATAACGCTGATAGACCCGTCAACCTCCATTACAGCCAATGCAACATCGTTCATAGACTCTACGCCATGTTCGCGCAACGCCGCCATAAATTCCTCTTCGGTAATATCTTCCCGGCGCAGCGCTCTCTGTATAACAGCGCCTTTCGCCGCAAGCACGGTTGGGACGCCGATAACCGCCTTGCGAAACAATATACTGCGGCTGTCCAGCCATGTAACCGCATAGCTTAGCGCCAGCAGCGCCACCGCCGCAAGTATGCCCCCATCTAAAGATGTGTCTGGCCCTGTCATAGCGTTTTGCACGGTGTTCGCTATCAATAGCAGCAATGTTAAATCAAATGCGCTTAACTGGCCCAACTCTCTTTTACCAAATAAACGCAAAGCAACAAGCATAAAAATATATACAATAACCACACGAAACAAAATCTGCCACAATGTTCCGTCCAGTGTTAAAAAGCCGTTCCACATACCATTATCCTATATTCTTAGGGCTTTCGCTTGAAAGAGAAACGTATATTTCTCGTATCTGCAACAAAGGGTGGTCTGGGGATACCCCCAGAACCTCGTACAAAGGGCGCCGCCCCTTGTACATCCCCAATGTTCCATGCTGCAGCGAAAGTCCTGACTCTATATCCTATATTCTTTTATTCTTTCGGCAAAATCTTTCTGTGTTTGGCGCGCTGCCGTTACATACATTTCTTCCACAGCATCCTTCAGCGCCGCGGACGTCCGCGAATGCGCCGGTGATGACGATGTGAATCGATTGTTGAAGATGAAATGGAAATGACCGCCGAATCATTGCCGATGACACTGATTGATCCGTCAATTTCCAGCACAGCAGATTTTACTGCGCGATGATCCGGCAGACCGTGTTCGCGCGCCGCCGCATCCAACATTTCAGTTTCTATTAAGCATCGCGCGCAATTTTGTATAATTATCTTGCCATTCTGCGCCAATGGCACAGGTTCTCCGCTGGTTAAACGCCTTATAACGGGAGAATTTTCGCTCAGCCAAGCTATGCCGGCGTTGAGCAGCAAGAGTGTAACAGCCGCTATGATCCCACCGGTTATTGATGTATCGGTTCCCACCATAGCGTTTTGCACCGAGTTGCTGATGAGCAGCAGCAGCGCCAATTCTACAACGGTCGATTGGCCAAGAGGCCTGGCTCCAAGCAGGCGCAGCCCAATTAAAAACACAAAATACACGATACTTGTCCGCACAATGATAACAAGTAATGAAGCGTTCCAAATAAACATATCGCTTCCCCATATATATTTTTTCTATCTGTATCGCGCTGGGTTCACAAACACCACGACAAAGATTTTTTAATCAGCGCAATTTTTGAGCAACCTGCTCTGTCCAACGCATCAGTTCTGCGCCGTCCACCAATTTCAGTGGACGCGAAGCAGCCCATTCTTTAGCAGGAGCGGTAAACTCACCGGTGGTAACCAAAAAACCTTCTTTGGCGTGTTCGGCAAAACTGCCATAAAATTCTCGAACAATCGGCTGGCCAACAGTTCCTTTATATCTTTTACACTGCGCCACCAAACGCTTACCATCCTTGCGCAGCTCCACATCAATACCTTCATCGCCGCTTTTGCCAACAACTTTTGCAAAATATCCCATACGCTGAAATAAAAACGCTGTAAATTGCTCAAAACCACCCGGAGACATGGCGTATATATCATCAATAGAGTGGATTCCCAAAACTGTAGCTGCCCAGCTTTCTTTTTTATGCGTTCGCGCCCAAAATACCGCTAAAAGCACAATACAAACGGCCATTGCCGCGCCGATTGCCACATTTAAGGGGATATTACTTATTTTCGCTAACACAGTGTTATAAGCTGACACCGCTTGAGCGTCGATTCGAGGGACGATAAAAACCGCGCCATTCAATAAAAAAATTGCGCCGGCTAATACGATAAAAAAGCCAAAAATAAAATGATACCCAATTCGCCGGCGATGCGCATGATGTTTTCTTGCCATAAAAATATATTCCTTTCATTGCAATATCAATAAAATTATGCGGCTGCCTTTATCATAAAATATGCTCGGAGACTATAAGCATATTGGGCTATATAACAAAGCGGCCATTGTTCGTGGTACGATATATATCATACACGGGCTATCATTATACACCGTAGTATGATGAATGAAAGAATGCCTTGCGCAACACACAGCCATTTCTTCATATGCCGCGCCACACACCTTGCCATTCTTGGCCAAGAGCGATAATGGCTGATGAAGATATGCGTTGACCGCTGCAATGCGAGTTTCATTCTTACACCATTTAAGGGAGATTGGTTGAAAATGCCTTGTTTTTTTACTGAGAAAAATTCCGGTGAAACGAACCCCGTTCTGACGGACCGAAATTTTGCTCTCCCCGGAGATACACCCCACTTTCCTCCGGATAGGCCGGTAGATACCCGGCATATTGCTTTAAATATTACGGTAGATTTCTCTGCTAAGGCATTGCGCGGAACCTGCGATATTACCCTTTCCGCTCTTTTTGAAGAAGTTCAAACTATTAAACTGCAAGCAGCAGAAATGACAATCACTTCGGTACACATTACCGGCAAGCAATGGCCGAAGCCTGTTGCGTTGCAGTTTGACTACGATGGTGAAAATCTATTTATCGAATTAGATACACCGCTGAAATATGGCAGCGAATGCGCGCTATCTATCACCTACGCCACGCATCCACGCATTGGTATGAACTTCGTCGGCCCTAATGCAGGAGACCCGGATCGCGCTGTGCAAGCGCACACCCAAGGTCAACCGGAATATGCGCATTATTGGTTTCCCTGCCACGATTCCCCGAACGACCGCGCTACTATGAGCGTTGCGGCGCAGGTTCCCGATACATTTTTTGCCGTATCGAACGGTCGGTTGGAAAAAGTGGAAACCGACACCAATAATCATACCAAAACATTCTATTATCATGAATCCGTGCCGTTTCCTGCCTATATCGAGATCGG
>JAKAOI010000196.1 GCA_021812265.1 Chloroflexota bacterium
AAGGGTCGGCGTCCCTTTGTTTCAGATACAGAACCCATGCGCTTCTCTTTCAAGCAAAAGTCTTAATTGTATTGCAATCAAATAAAACCTATGTTCTTATTGTAACATAATTAGAACATTTTGTCAATATAAAGCGAAAATTAATCATTTTCTCTTTTATTTCCAGGACTTTCGCTGCAACATGGAACATTGGGGATGTACAAGGAGCGGCGTCCCTTGTATGAGGTTCTGGGGTGTCCCCAGACATCCCTTTGTTGCAGATACGGGACCCATGCGCTTCTCTTTCAAGCGAAAGTCCTAATTTCTTATCTGTGATATGTACGGTAACTGGTGATGAGTTTTGAGGAATATGTCGGGGTTTGATTTATACTTAGCGCTGTTAGCGAAACTGATGGCTAGGATATGTGAGGGATTTTTGTGTGATTGTTTCGGATCTTGTGGAAGCGGCGGCGCCTTTATGTGTCTATATAGAGCGCCGCGCTGATGTGTGTGATTTTAGGTTTACAGATGAAAATATGCGCTGATAGCGTGTAACGCAAAGAATCCGAATATTCCGGCTGCTTCCAATATGAGTAACCCCGGATTATTCCAAATGGCTGCCGGCTGCATATAATCTTCCGATGTGCGGAAGCGCGGAGCGGCGCCTTCCCATATTCCCAATAGTAAAGCGACAATGAATAAAGCCGCTATAAAACCTGCGGCGCGCAATCCGCCGGCTGAAAGTAATGGGGCGACAAAAACAGCGGCGCCAAAAGCAATAAACGCCACGGTTTGTATCGCTTCGGCGGCGCGCATAACCAGCAATTGTCCGCCGCTTAATTCAGTTAGTTCACCGGCCGCCAATTCAATTGCGCCAAAATCTGCGCGCAGCGGCGTTAAGCGGGTAAACACCGGCACACACATAAAAAATATGATGCCTGCAACCAGCCATATAAACTTGATAATGTAATTATGGAGCGCAGTTCCTGAAGGGATAGGGGTAAAAAAGCCTTCCATTGTGAGTGAACCGTGCAGCGCCATTGCAACCGTAATCGCGTATACAAACGGAACAATATATCCCAGCAGCGAGCGCACAGACCGTATGGCCGCCAATCGGGTATATGGTGAAGGAGTTACCCAGCCAAGCAAAATTTTACTTAAAGGCATTCCCAACAGCAAAGCGGCTTCTGCAATAGCGTCTGTTGGAAATTGGGTGATACTCGGATTGTTGTTTCCCGGAAAAGGCATAAACACCAACGCCAACAGCGGCGCGGTGATGGCGGAAATAATTAAAATTTGGGTAACAGCAAAGCTTGCGCCTTCGGTTTCCACGCTTTGCTGCCGTGTGCGTCGGGTAATTTCCTGAAAAGAGATTGCCGGAGCCGCATTTGTGTTGCCCGAAGCTGTGGCGCGCGCGTACCCGCGAATCCATCCCAGCAGCACGGCAGCCACAAGTGCAAAAAGCGCTCCCGGATAGATAAATATTGTAATGAACGCGCCGATGATTGGGTTCATTTTGCCGGTTCCTCCTCATCTTGTGTTTCATCCACGGTATTTGTGGATTTTTCGGCTTCATCTAACTGCCGGGCAGCCTCAACAATTGCTGCAATAATCTGATCCGGAGTTGGAGGGTCGCCGGCTATTTCAATATTCACATTTAATATATCTGAGGCGTTGGTCAGTATTTGCGGATTATCGGCAAATACTCCCCCATGGATGGCGCAATCACCAACGGCAACCAGCGCGTGCGGGCTGGGAACCGACGCTAACGTGCGCTCTACCACACTGCGCATGCGTTTGGTTAACACACCGGTGAGCAGCACAATATCTGCGTGCCGCGGGCTGTTTACAAAAGAAATGCCCATTGATCGCAGCTGATACGCCGGCGCGTTCAACGCTAAAATTTGTTGATCGCAGCCATTGCATGCGCCCATCGTTATGGGATATACCCAAACTGCGTGATTTTTAGCGGCCATGGCTATGCCCCCCCTTATGCTTCTTTTGTGATTGACGCTGTGTGTTTGGCGGAATATTTTTTCTTGGGACTTTAGCGGCTGCGGCAGGCTTCTGGTTTCCTGCGGCAGTGGCTGCAGTTTTTTCCGGCGCCTTTTCAACAGACGGGGTATTGCCGGCTGTTGTTTTTTGCAAATTGGCGCGCGGAGCCTCTGGTTTTGTTTCCCGAGCGGTTACTGCCGCTTTTTCCTGCGGCGCTTTTTCTGTCATTACAGGCGCAGCGTCTGGGTCAGCCATATCTTCAGGCGCTTCATCATAGGTATCTGCTTCGGTGTATACTTCTTGCTCCCCTTCAATATCAATCGCGCCTAAGTCATGGCGCCATTTTGCCGGCCCCGGTAAAATAAAGGGTGTTCGCGCGATATGGGTAATGGTTATCCACGGTGTAAAACCATTCATCTCTTCTTCGCGGAATGGTTCTCCGCCGGCAAAAACAGGTAATGTGCTGCCCTTGGCAGAAACTGCGCCAGAAAAAAACGCCACTACACCAAATATTACCAGCCCAAAGAGCCAAAACAGCCCCGGCTCCCAAGAAACCCCGGTTGTTTGTATACCAAACATAGAAATAGAAATATTAGAAATTTCTACGCCTTGGGTAAGTAACGAAGCTGCGGCAAGCTGGCCCAGCCCGGGAATAAGATTGACCGGCGCCAAAAGCAGCTGCGGCGCAATGCTTAAGATCAGCAGCGCAATAATCGGCAGGCTGAATAGCGGCGCTTCGGCGGTGGCCGAACGCAATAAAAGTGTTTCTTCGTTTGTAAGGCTATTGTTGGGTGAAAGGAATGAGGCGAGGTATCGTGTTACAGCAATGGCGGCAAAACCTTGGCTCATCCACAGCGCGCCACCGATTAAAAACGCGAAGCCGCCCCATTTGGCGATAGCAAGATTTATCAGAGCAAAGGAGGCGAAGCCAATAAGCAGCGGCGCGCCGGCAAGGCACAGCATTGCTATAGCCGCCGCAATAAAATGCAGCGGTAAAATTTTGGCAATTCCCTTCAATGAATCAATGGAAATATCTTTAAGCAAGCGGCATTCCAGTGACGCTATTACCGCGATGAGCGCGCCAAACGCTGCGATATATCCGGCCAGCAGCAGCGTCACTCCAACTAACGCTTGACTGTTTCCTGAGCCGATAGCGATTATCATCCATCCCGCAATATTTTCGGCCAGCAGTAAAGCAATTGCCATGATATCACGTTCCGCCAGCAGCGTTATCGAAGCGGCGATAACGGTTGCGGCGCCGAAAATGATGTATAGCGTATTCAGTGAAAGGCCGATTCCGATAGGAACAGACGGCCAAGGATTATTGATAATAGCGCTTACCCGGGCAAATAAAATAAGGCCGGAGGGCAAATACATCAGGCCGATAACACCGAGCGCATTGGCGGAAACACCCAGCGCGGCGCGGCGCAGCCATATCATAAACGGATATGCGCCGAGCGCAAACAAAAATGCTACAAATACAAGAGCAGCGGTAAAAAAAGAAAACGGCGCCGCGCCCTGGACAGTTACGCCGGTTAAATCCAGCAGGGAGCTTTTTTTCAGCATAGCCATTGCCGGAATCATTGCCAGCAAAAACAATATTGGTCCCGCGCAAACGGTTACTAAATCGACCCAGCGCGTTTTAAAGATATCTGCGGCGCCGGCGGCAAGGTCATCTGCAGCCGTGATAAGCCAAGCTATGGCGGCGACACCCAGCCAGCACAATGACAGAAGAATAATATTATCGTTTAATAAAGCGCCGCCGGTTAACGCCGCAGCTATCAAAACGAAGCCCATTGGCCGGAAGTTTGATCCGCTGCGTGGAAAAGCAGCCCACAATAGTATAGGAATAACCCATATCGTTAAGCCGACCAAAGCATATGCGCTTAAGCCGTCCAGTCGCTGGCCGATAGCCGCGCCAAAGAGCGGGAACGCAAATATGATAGGGCCGTCTGGGAAAACATTGCCGGCTAGGGTTAGCGCAGCGGCAATGGATATAATCGCCGAAAGCAAAGCAAGCGCAATACCCGCAATGCGGGGCAGGCGCGCGCCGGCAGCAGCAAGGATAACCCCTGCCGTAAATGGCGCCAAAATCAGCGCAAGTGAAAGATTCGAGAGTGTGAGCATTGCAGTACCTTTCTCATGGAATCCTGAACCCGCGCTGCGTTATTTATCGACACAGGCAATGCAAAGATCCAGGCTGGAAAGCGCTATCATCGCATCTGAAAGCAGTGTTTCTTGTAATACGACTGGAAGCGCTCCGATATTTTCACCGCTGGGGGTGGCAAAAGCAATAGACTTGATAAATTCTGGTACGGTTAGGTCGGCGTTGGTTCCGCGATTGGCGTTTAATTCAATCGTCAGCGTTTCTGAGCCGCGCGCGCCTTCTATGGTAACTGTGGTTTTCTCTGGCGGTAAAATATCCGGCAACGCCGCGCGTTCTTGCCCTTCAGGCATATCATCAAAAATTTTGGTGATAATGCGCGCGCTGTCTTGAATATCTGAAAACATTTGACGCGCCCTCGCCGGCGCGCTGCCGGAGATAAAACCGGTGTTTGTTTCTGTCGACAGAATATCCGCCATCTGAGCGTATATATCATATGGTGTATCCAGCCGCGCGTCATGCGTTACACCCGATGCGCGCGCCACTGGGCCGCTTATGCACATCTCTTCTGCCGCTTCTTGCGATAATATTCCAACCGAGCCGGCTCGGTTGGCTAATGGCCCTTTCGGAGAAAGCAGCCGATCGAACGGAGCAATCACCGAATTGAGCGCTTGCACGGCGTCGATAATGGTTTGCGGATCCTGAATATTTTGTGCGCCGCCCGGAACGGCAATTTCCCAAAATAATCGTTTATCTGTTGCGCCAACACACGCCTCAAACAATATCTCACGCGCCTCTAGCGCTCCGGAATACAGCGCCCCTAATTCTGCGGCGCGCCCAATATGCGCCAATGTCCACAGCCGCGCCAATATACGCTCTACTTCGGCAAATACAACGCGCAAAGCTTGCGCGCGCGGCGGCGGTGTGATTCCGGCAATCGATTCAATTGCAAGGCATAGGGCATAGCGATGGCTGTATCCGCAGGTCCCGCAGATTCTTTCAGCCAAAATCAGCGCATCTGCGAGATTTTTTTGCAGCATCAGTGTTTCAACGCTGCGTTTTAAATATCCGGTATGCGTTTCTGCGCCTGTAATTTTTTCTCCATGCAAAGCCAATTTTAAACTTATTGGCTCCGGCAGGGCAGGGTGAATGGGTCCAAGCGGAAATGTCATAATAGCTCCACATGTCAGTCCGGGCGACGATACCA
>JAKAOI010000197.1 GCA_021812265.1 Chloroflexota bacterium
AGCGATATCCCTCCTGCTCTACCGCCAGCGCATCGGGCGTGTTCCGCACAAAATGCTCTATCGCCTGCGGCAGAAACGCGCGGTCGGTATAATCAATATATGCAGCGTCATGCTCTTCTCTCATAGGAAACACCTCGTTATCCTGATTAAGCAACCAAATATTGGCTTAACCGGTAAGTTAAATTGCGCCGAGATAATGAAAAGAGAGAAACACAGCAACTTAAGCGTGTCAAAACATCGCAATGCAATTGCTGTATTAAATAAAATTTAGATTTTTAAGCAAACCATGGTAAACGCCATGGTTACACGCCGTTAATGTGAGCGAAACAATCCAAACAGCCAGCCACGTTTTTGAGGCTGCCCGGCCATTGCCGCAACCGGTTCAGAAGCGTTTTCTGCCGTATCCGTCACTGCCGGCTGTTCAGTAACCTCTGGCTCCGCAATGGTTACTGCAGCGTTGCGATTTACTTGTACATCGGATGGAGTCATGGCAGATTGAGCGGCGGAATCCATTTGCAGCCGCAAACTGCGAGGTCGCATATCTGTCCAATGTTCTTTGATGTATGCCAAGACCTCTGGTTTCAATCCACGAAATCCTTCATCATTCCACCCAAGGGCGTTTTCTTTGTCTGCCGGCCAAATGGAATATTGCTCCTCTTGGTTCAATACAACTTTGTATTGAGAAAGATCTTCTTGTTCGCTCATGTTCTATCCTCCCAAAATAATGCTGCTTCAACCTTCAGTAGTTGAAAAAATTGTGCGCGTCAACGGATCAACTTTAAAGCCGAAATGCATCAACAAAACACCCAAGCATTTTGCAGACGCAACAGTTTTGGTGTCTTCCCTGCTCTCTTCTAATCCCCATTCCATAACCACACCAAAACTTCCGGCAAAAGTCCTATTTCACGTAACAAAATGTTTTTTAATCTTACGAGCAGCAAATCGCCTAATTGCAAGTTTACTCACCAAAACCTAAACATGTCAATATGGCAGAAAAAAAACTTTTTTGAACAGCGCTTAAATTGATTTCCAAATAAAACATTTGATGGTTATATTACTGCTCTGCATAGCCAGAGCTAACGCATAATCTTGAACCGGAGGCAACGCATAAATATTCCACCACGACTGAGGCGCGCCATTGGCAAACACACAAACTGTATGCCTTGGTGTATCTGCCTGCAAAGAAACCGTAAATGAATCCAGCGGCATAGCCAAGCCCAATCCTACAGCCTTTATCACCGCTTCTTTACGCGACCAGCAGGTATAAAACGCCGCAACTTTTTGTTCCTCGGGCAAAGATACAAGATTTGCTTGTTCTTCCTGAGAAAAAAAATGCTGCGCAATCACATCAATATCAGCAATCGGCCGCATAAATTCGACATCAGCGCCAACTTCACCATCCAGCGTTACCGCAAGAAGTATCATTTCGTGTGAATACGAAAGGTTAAAAAATACTCTGACATTATTTTGGGCGCAACTGCCCGATTGCGGCAGCAAATATGGCTTGCCATAAGGCCCCGCGTCAAAAATCAGCTGTTCAGGCGAAGTTTGCGCATATGCTCCCAGCAGCGTTCGCAAAAAACCATGCGCAATAATATAGCGGCGCCGATCTGATTCAAAGCGGAAGCGGCCGGCTTTATCTCTTTCTTTTTCCGTCAATGCATGTGTTAAATAATCCATATGGGCCGGCGCGAAATCGGTTCGCGTCTGCCAAACATGCGCTTCACCTGTGCGCAGTTGCATTGGCGGAATGGCGTCTGCCCAAGTATTTTCCATAGTTGCAAGCCTTTAATTTTAGTTATGATACCTATCTTCGCGCTGAAGAGAAAGGATTGAAAATGGGTAATTTTTCCAAAAGTCTGGCAGTATTCCTGCTCACAGTAATACCGGTTTTCTCAGCTTGCGCAATGACACCGGTAAAAGCTGCCGCAACAGCAGCCACCGGAACCAATACGCCCATCTCAACAAGCACATCTGATATGATATTGTCACAAAAAATAACTGATTATCTTAATCAGTTAAACGCAAACGGAAATATCACCGCATCTGTTTTAGTAGCAAAGGGTAATGATATCTTAATTAGCAAAGGATTTGGTTGGGCAGACGCTGATCAACACATTGCCAATACACCACAAACCCGATTTCGTATCGGCTCTAACACCAAACAATTCACTGCTATGGCAATTTTAATGCTGCAAGATCGCGGAAAACTGCATGTCACTGATCACCTTTGCCAATATATCGCAAATTGTCCGGCAGACTGGGAACCTATCACACTGGAAGAGTTATTAATCCACAGTTCGGGAATACCCAATTATACCGACTTCTCCGATTTTCCATCAGTTATTGGCCAGCCCGTAACGGTAGAAGCGTTAATCGATCGCTTCAAATCTCGTCCCCTCGATTTTCCTCCCGGTTCGCGCTGGAGTTACAGCAATTCCGGATATATTTTATTGGGATATATCATCGAAAAAGTTTCCGGCTTATCCTACGCAGAGTTTCTGCAGCAAAACATTTTTACCCCTCTGCATATGGCCAATACAGGCTATGACAGCAATAGCCCATCTTTACCAGAACATGCAACTGGATATCTTTCTCCCAATAATAAACCGGTTTTTCTTGATATGTCCGAATTTTTTTCCGCCGGCGCATTATATTCCACAGTAACCGATATGCTTATTTGGGATCGCGCTTTAATGAGCGGGCAACTGGTTTCCAGCGCAGCGTTGAACAGCATGTTCAGCGTGCATATTCCCTGTCCAGCCGGTGGGTGCGCGCTTAGTACAGACCTTGGCTATGGTTATGGCTGGTTTATTGCAGAGCAGGCAGGACATCGCTATGACTATCATTGGGGCCGCATAGATGGGTTTATGTCATCAAATGGCTTTTTCCCCGATGAACAAATCAGTGTCATTGTATTAAGCAATATGGAAACAACCGACACATTTGGCGTTAGCACACAGTTGGGTTTACTTGCGCTAGGCGCCGCATAACCCGCACATTGCGGCAGAGCTTCAGCAGCGCCACAAGATACAGCGTATTCACAAAAATTTTGTGGCGCCGCGCCGGCAATCTATGAAAATACATCCTTCAAACAAACAGAAAAAAGTCCTAATTTGGTTAAAGTTTAATAACATTTATCAAAATATGTGAAAAAAAACCACTTGATAAGACAGTTGGTTGTATGCTACAATCCCTTTAACATTGTTCATTGTTGTTTTCTGGTTACAATGTTCCAATGTTCCAATGGTAATTCAATGAGGATGAATCCATGCGCAAATATTGTAAAGCTTATCATTTACAGGATGTACGAAAATTTCAGGAATGGGATTCACAACAAATTTCTGCCGAGGCAGCGCTCTCTGATGAAAGTGTTGTTTACCTTTGGGATGACTACACGGTAACAACCAGTCCAATTCATCAAGATACCCTTTTATTCACTCAGGTTACCCCGCAATGGCGAGAGTTTTGCTCGCAAACCCTGCATTTTACTATTCCCGAAGATTTGCTGTATGCATATGCGCAGCAAAGGGAAAACAACGCAAACGGATTATAGCAACTGTTAACCTTAGATGATCCAATTTGGGTTATCAAAAATTCAGAACATAAAACATCTATGGAGGATGGGCTGTTATGAATCAGTTAGTAAAAAATCTTTCACAAGGCAGCCACCCTGTTATATTGGGTGGTCCTTCGCCCGACGCTTCAGCGCTCCAACAGCGAATTGAAGAAATTGGGTATGTTTTTATTAAATTCACCGATACACGCGGCGGAACCGATCTGGGCGTTCGGGTAGATAAAGCTGCAACAAACCTCAGCGCCGCTGATTTCAGCCTGCCTCAAGGCTCCGTTCACATTGAAGGCACACTTACCTTGGATTACGTGCCCGTTCGCTGCATTGCAGATATCGACCTGGCAACCGGCAAAGGCACGGGACGTCTCATCGTTCAAGCATAACTCGGCGTTATTATCGTATCGCAGCATTTATCCGGAATTTTGAGTAACAATACCAGCCATAGGTTGAGGGAAAGGACACATCCTATATGAGCGACGCTGCAATAGAGCCTTCACAGCCGGCTTCGCGGCCGACACTTGTAGAACGGCTTTTAGTAAATCGCAATTTTGCCCTTTTATGGGTCGGTGATGTCATCTCCGCGCTGGGGGATTACAGTTTTGGTATTACCCTAACGCTGTGGATTTATCTCTATCTTGCTAAAAACCAGCCATGGGTATTACTGGCCATTGCCGGTTTAACATTATCAAGCACATTGCCGCCTTTATTTATCGGACCAATCGCGGGTGTTTATGTCGATCGCTGGAACAAGCGACTTACCATGATGACGGCAGATATTATCCAAGCAGTATTAGTCGGGGTATT
Organism: Chloroflexota bacterium; assembly: GCA_021812265.1. Taxonomy (GTDB): domain Bacteria; phylum Chloroflexota; class Ktedonobacteria; order Ktedonobacterales; family JACDGC01; genus JAJYBV01. Next base: position 4,379 of record JAKAOI010000197.1, read on the forward strand.
AGTTGTCACCACATTTCTGCCCGGCGGGCAATTGCCGATTTTTTGGCAGTTGGGAGTCATCTACGTTATCAACTTTTTATTGATTAGTGTCGATCAATTCTATAATCAAGCCGGCTTCCCTTTAATTGGTGATATTGTTCCTGAACGACACTTTGCCAAAGCAATGAGTCGTGTACTGGTGTTTGTAAGTATTGGCACAATGGTTGGCCCAGCTATAGGCAGCCCCTTATTTATCGGCTTTGGTCCACGTTGGGCGCTTCTCATTAACTCCTTTTCTTTCTTAGTTTCCTTTGCTCTGCTTATTTTTATCCGCACACCATCGGCTGTCGTTCCCGAACACACACCTTCAGGCGCTGCAAATAGCCCCAAAAAACAATTTTGGCCGGAATTTCGTGAAGGATTGCAATTTGTACTCAGCTCACGCATCCTTCGCACCATGATTATCGCCATGGCAATAGAAACGCTGGGCACTGCGGCTATTCCCATCTTAAATGTTGCTTTTGCGTTTACTAATTTGCATATTCCCGCGGTGTATTTTGGATTTTTGGTTACTGCTCTGGGCGGCGGCGCGTTGATCGGCTCTATGTTCGGCCCAGTTATAGTCAATAAATTAACACAGGCAAGAGTATTCTGGCTGAGCTTATACGCAGATGGCATTTTTCTTATCATCTATTCCCGTCTTACCAATTACATAGCGGCAATTTTTATCATGGCAATCTTGGGAATGATTACCGGCATTTTTAATGTGGCAATCGGCCCGCTGATCTTGCGAGTTACTCCAAGGGAAATGATGGGACGCGGCACAGCAGTGCGTGTTGCTATTATCACAACTGTGGATGTAATTGGAACTGTAGCTGTCGGCGCTCTTATCAGCACGCCATTCCAACA
>JAKAOI010000198.1 GCA_021812265.1 Chloroflexota bacterium
AATGACCATGCTGAGATCTTTCCGCCCGCCGGAACAGCGCGCGGTTTCGGCGGCGGCAGATTTGCTGCTGGCAATTTCGAGTATATTGGGTATTTTGCTCGGCGCATACGAAGTCATCGGAAAAGAAACAATAAAACAATTTGCATTTTTTCCAATCCTTGGTATAAATGACACATTGATTTCAACAGGGGTGTTTATTACGCTTCTGGGCGCTGTTTGCGCCTTATTTTTACTTATGCCCAACAAAACGTTTAAGATAAAAGAAAGCCCGGCGCCACCCCTGCCGGACACAACAGAAACTGATGACAGCTATGATGACTACGAAGACAGCGGCTATGATGACAACGAAGACTATGATGACCGTGAAACAACCGGTGAATCACGGCAATATCGCAGGGTCCGCCAAAGAGGGTACGAAGACTATTCCGGTTATTATCCCGCCGCACAGTCTGGCTATGATGACGATGAGGATGGGGAAGACGACAGGCAGCGAAGACGAAGATAAATAACCGGCGGCGCAGATTATGCCGCTTTTTTGCGTGTGGGCGCTGAATCCGTGAGTAAAGACCCGTTTGCAATGTTATCCCACGAAAATATATCCAAACTTTTACGCATGCTTTGCGCGTTACTTGCCAACTGCATTGTTAACTTTTTTGCAGAAAAAACTTGTTCGCGCAATTCCAGCGCGGCAGCGTTCACTTGCTCAGCGGCGGCGCTATTACTTTCACTTACCCCGGCAATAGAGATAATACAAGATTGTGTTTTTTCAATATTAGCAGAAACTTTCTGGGTATACGATCCCAGTTCGGTTAATTCCTGCATATTTTTATCTACTTGCGTTTTACCGGCATCCATTAATTGCGCCATTTCTTCGGCGCTTTTTTGCGTTAAATCGATTAACGAGTCAATTTTACGGATAGAATGTGATGTTCGTTCAGCAAGTTTACGGATTTCATCCGCAACAATAGCAAAGCCTCTTCCCTGCTCTCCTGCTCTGGCAGCTTCAATAGCAGCGTTTAACGCTAGAAGATTAGTTTGTTCAGCAATTTCTTGAATGGTTATCGTAATCGCGCCGATATCTTTAGAATGGCCGCCTAACACGGTAATATTTTTAGTGATAGTGTTCATAAATTGCTGCAATTCACCAAATTGACGAATATTGCTATTTGTCTGTTGCTGCAATTCTTGTTGATTAGAGGAGAGATCGCGCATTTCAGTTGAAATTTCTGTAATTTGTTCGCTTTGTTTTACCGCGCCATTGGCTACAGAATCAATTGCCTCCGATACCTGTTGTACGATAACGGAGTTTTCTTCAGCAGAATTCCCAATTTCAACAGAAGCTGATGTGACACTGCTGCACATATTATTTACGTCACCGATAATTTTCCGCAATTCTAAAATCATTTCATACATTGCGATAATCAGTCGTCCGGTTTCGTCGGCGCAATTATACTTTGCAACATCAGCGTCTATCGCGGTTAAATTACCATGAGCAATATTCTGCGCAATAGCAACCATACGCTTCAGGGGATCGGCAATTAATTTTGCGTTAATAACACCAAGCCATAACGCAATAGCCACAAAAACAATGATAACAGCCAAAATTATCACCAAAGTGTGGTTTATTTGCGCTTGAACTTGATGTAACAGTGCAGCGCTGCTATGCGAGTTCTGCAGCAAAGACATTATCATATTCATACCTTGCGCTGCAATGACACCGACAATAAGCAGCATGACCATCACCATGGATGCGCTTAAAAAAAACTTATTCGCAATGGGTATATTCTTGAGAAAATTTTTTGACACAATTATTTCATCCTTTACCATTATTTGTTGTTGTTCCTCAGCAGAATTTTCTGCGCAATGTTATCTATCGGAAATCGTTCCCGCAACTTTATATCTTGCTGCGCGCCGTTTCACTGACGACGCCAAACTATGCGCGCCCAAAATATCCCATAAATGTTGGTGTTTTTCGCTATTCTCAGCTATCTGCTATAATGCATAAAGCATAGTATTTGCGCCGGTACAACGTATCGTTATTATTCCCCTGCAAATTCGCGCCGGTTTTCCGGACCGCGAATGAAGAAGGATGAAAAGCAGTCAATAGCGCTGTGGCCATGTGATTGGCGCCGAAAACACGCTATATTCGCATTTTGTTGTACCAAATATTTTGGGATTTAAGAAAGAAACTACCTATGCCTGCCAAAAAAACAACATGGACAGGAAATCGCATCCGTGAATCGTTCCTGAAATTTTTTGAAAAAAATAACCATAAAATATTGCCCAGTTCATCCTTGGTGCCTTATAACGATCCCACTGTTTTCCTTACAACAGCCGGAATGCAGCAAATGGTGCCCTTTTTTCTGGGAGAGGAAACCCCGCCGCACATTCGCCTGACGACAGCGCAAAAGTGTTTTAGAACCGTAGATATCGATGAAGTTGGCGACGCAAGCCACCTAACATTTTTTGAAATGCTCGGAAATTTTTCTGTTGGAGATTATTTTAAGGAAGGCGCAATAACATTTGCTTGGGAGCTTTTAACAAAAGTATATGGATTGGCGCCGGAAAAACTATATCCCAGTGTATACCCTTCGGATACGGAAGCGATTGATTTGTGGCAGAAAATTGCCGGTAAAAAAGAATCGGAAATTGTTAAATTGGAAGATAACTGGTGGGATCGCGGACCCACAACCCCCGGACCTTGCGGCCCCGATTCGGAAATTTATTATGATCGCGGCGAAGCGTTGGGCTGCGGCAAGCCAAACTGCGCGCCGGGCTGCGACTGCCCGCGGTATCTTGAGATTTGGAACTTGGTTTTTATGCAATATAACCAAGATGGCAAGGGCGGCAAGGAACAGCTTAAAAAGAAAAATATCGATACCGGTATGGGACTGGAACGCTTAAGTTTAGTGCTGCAAAATAAACCTACAGTATTTGAAACTGATCTCTTTTTTCCGATTATTACCACTTTTGCAAAGTTGATCGGAGCCGTATATGGCAAAGATGAGAAAACCGATCGCAGTTTGCGCGTTATCGCAGACCATGGCAGAGCATTGGTATTTTTAGCGGCGGATGGCGTGCTGCCTAGCAATGAAGGCCGCGGCTACATATTTCGCCGTGTGTTGCGCCGCGCTGTACGGCATGGTAAATTGCTGGGGCTGGATAAACCGTTTTTATCCGACGCCGCTGATACCGTTATTGAATTGATGAAAGAGCAATATCCCGAACTTGTAGAACGCCGCAGCCGTATTGTAGATGTGCTGGCCACCGAAGAACGTAAGTTTAGCAGAACATTGGCGGATGGGCTGGATATACTGGAAAAAACATTAGCAGAACTTGAACAGCTCGGCAAAAAAGAAGTTCCGGGCGAAACCATCTTCCGACTGTTTGATACTCATGGCTTCCCGCTGGAACTTACACGCGAAGCTTCTGAAGAAAAAGGATTTACGCTGGATGAAAAAGGTTTCTATACACATATGGAAGCTCAGCGTAAAAAAAGCCGCAATTTAGAGAAATTTGCTATCCGCAAAGACAGCCAGATTTGGCAGGAAATCGCCTCAACTGTTCCACCAACCAAGTTTACCGGCTATGAGGCTATTGCAGGCTCATCCCACGTTTTAGCGCTGATAGATTCCGAAGAAATTCAAGATATGATCGCCGCCCGGCAAATTACCATTGTTGGGGAAAATAACGACACTTCACAAATGCTTATTTTGCAAGAAACGCCGTTTTATGCGGAAAGCGGCGGACAGGTTGGCGATACAGGCCAAATTAAAGGCCCGAACGGTGAATTTGCAGTGTTGGATACCCAACGGCCCGTCAGCGGTATTATCGTGCACATCGGCCATATGACCGAAGGCTATGTAAAATCAGGTGATACCGTTACCACTACCGTGCATGCAGAACGCCGCGAAGATACAAGAAAAAACCACAGCGCAACCCACTTGCTGCACAAAGCGCTGAAAGATCATTTTGGGGAAGCTGTAGTGCAACACGGCTCTTTAGTAGAACCGGATAGATTACGCTTCGATTTTAATTTTCAGCGGGCGCTTACCGATGATGAAATTACACGACTAGACGCTACTGTAAACGAAATGATCCGCCAAAACTATCCCGTTTCTATAACGCTTACCCCGCTGGAACAAGCAAAACGCTCCGGAGCAATGGCGCTGTTCGGCGAAAAATATCCCGACCCAGTTCGAGTGGTAGTTATGGGAACAAGCAAAGAACTGTGTGGCGGAACACATGTTTCGGCAACCGGCCAAATTGGTGTTTATGTTACTACCCAAGAGACCAGCAGCTCTTCCGGAGTCCGCAGAATAGAGGCGTTAACCGGCAAAGGCGCAGAGGAATTGCTGGCGCGCCGAAAAAAACAAGTGGAATACTTGGCAGATAAACTGCAAACACAGCCGGAAATGGTAACACAAAAAATTGAGCAGCTAACCCAAGAAATGGCCGAAATGCGAAAAGAACTGAAACGATATCGGCAAAATGCCTTGATCGAAGAAGCCGAACGCTTGGCCAAGGAAGCGCAGCAAGTGCAACACGCGCATGTGGTTACCGCAATGGTGAAAAAAGCCGATATTTCCGCTCTGCATGTTATCAGCGATCATTTGCGGACAAAGCTTGGAGCTGCAGTAGTAGCGCTGGCTTCGGGTTCGGAAGACGGAGCAGTATTTATTGTAACAGTAAGCCAAGAACTAACCCGGCAAGGCATACACGCAGGGAAAATTGCAGAACAATTGGCGACAAAAATTGGAGGTAAAGGCGGCGGCAAGCCGGAAGCTGCGCAAGGCGGCGGCAAATCAACCGCAAACTTGCCGGAAGCATTGCAAGAAACTCACACGTTTATTGCAAAACAACTGGGATAACTATGCCCTACCGAATACATGCGCTGTATTGCGAAAAGAAAGGCCGGAAATTGTGTGAAATTTTTACATTCACGCCAGTTTTATATTATTGGCGGCTCAATTGCAGCCGGCGTATTGATTATCGCGCTCATCGTGTGGATCAGTATTCATGGCTATTGGCCAGTCGCCAGAGATATTTCTATCATCGCGCTGGCAATTATCAGCGCGATACCCCTGCTGGCGATTTCTTATGCTGTTTTTCAGGTTAGCAGAACTATCGCGGCGTTGCGTAAAGCGCTGCCAAGCATTTTGGCAGATGTGAAAGACACCACAAAAACTGTCAGCGATACCGTCAAATCTACCAGTGATTTCACCGTGAAGCCAACAGTTCGCGCCGCCGGATTTTTGGTTGCTT
>JAKAOI010000199.1 GCA_021812265.1 Chloroflexota bacterium
GAGCAGGGAAACAGCAGAATTTGTCTGACAGGCGGCGAACCGCTAACGGCGCCGGCGCAGCTATTACTGCGTTTTGTACAAGCGTTAAAAGAAAATAATTTATACATCGACGTTCAAAGCAATGGAACCATATTTCACCCATCTTTAGCGGCTTATATCGATTCATGGTCCATCAGCCCAAAACTTGGCTCCAGCAAAATGACGGAACGCCCAGATATTCTTGCAAAATATCTGGCGGCGAAGCGTTCCGGCGCATTAACCGGAAAAATTATCCTCAAATTTATCATCAAAGACGCTGCAGATCTACAGCTAACCTATGTTCTGCTGGAATCACTGCCGGAAATTGCCGCACTGCAGATACCCATCGTTTTGCAGCCTGAAGGTATGGCAGGGCACGATACAGCAGACTATATAGCGACGCTGCGCCGGTTGACTGAGCTGACAGCAATGGGCGATGAAGCGGCTCGCTGGCGGAAATATCAACTGCGCATATTGCCGCAGCTCCATCGTATTATTTGGGGTGGACGCAAAGGAATTTAGCGAGCAGCGGCGTTGGCGTTACACATATGCAATTCTATATGGCGTATGTGTATGATAGAAGTAACAGGTACAAGATTAAACTTAAGGAGTCGCTTGTGAAAATAATCGGCCGAATGGCTATATTCCCAACATTGCCGGAAAGGCTTTCCCGCCTGTATTCAATTGCCAACAATTTGTGGTGGATGTGGAACCCGCAGGCGCAAAGCATGTTCCGCCATATCGATCCCGAATTATGGGAGAAAACACGTCATAACGCTATCCGACTCATATCGGAATCTGATCCCAAAAGACTGCAAGCGTTAACCCGCGATCCATCTTTTTTAGCGCTATACGATTTAACATTACAGAACTTCGATACATATTTACATAATCCACAGGAATCTTGGTATTACAATCAACCTGAAAAACTGCCGGGGCCGATTGTTTATTTTTCTGCGGAATTTGGTATGCATGAGTCGCTGCCGATATATTCCGGCGGCTTAGGCATTTTAGCCGGAGACCACAATAAAGAAACCAGCGATTTAGGGCTGCCTTTCATCGGCATTGGCTTTTTATATCCACAAGGATATTTTTTACAGCGCATAACCCGCACCGGAGATCAGGAAGCGATTTACGAACGCTTAAATTTTGCCGATTTACCGGCTGAAGTAGCGCGCGATCCACAGGGCAATGAAGCTAAAATAAGCGTAGACCTAACAGGCAGACGGGTTTTTGCGCGCATTTGGAAATTTAATGTGGGGCGCAACGCTCTATATCTGTTGGATACGGACGTAGAAGAAAATGACCCGCGCGATAGAATTCTTTCGGCGCGGTTATATGGCGGCGACCACGAAATTCGTATTGCGCAAGAAATTGTGCTGGGTATTGGCGGTGTTCGCGCGCTGCAAAAGCTGGGCATACAGCCTTCGGTATGGCATTTAAATGAAAGCCACTCGGCGTTTGTAAGTTTGGAGCGCGCGCGACAGCTTATTGAAAACGAAAATATTTCATTTTATGAAAGCCTGAAGGTCGTTGCAGGCAACAGTGTTTTCACCACCCACACACCGGTCCCGGCAGGAAATGACGCTTTTTCTCTGGACCTGATGGATAGGTATTTCAGCAATTTTTGGCCAAGTTTGCGCATCTCCCGAGACGAATTTTTGCAATTCGCCCGGCAGGATCTTTCGTGGGGACCAACTTTTTCCATGACGGTGCTGGCGCTGAAAACAACATCTATCCGCAATGGCGTTTCAAAGCTGCATGGCGCAGTTTCACGCCGCATGTGGCAATTTTTGTGGCCGCAATTAGATGTGGAGGAAACGCCGATTGGGTATATAACCAACGGAGTGCATTCCCCAACATGGGCAGCGGCGGAAATCGATGAGTTATATCGCAAATATATCAGCAACGACTGGCAGGAACATGCGGATGACGAGCAGATGTGGCGCGCAGTAGACGCGATTCCCGACCATGAGTTGTGGAGCGCGCACACCCTGCTGCGCAACAAAATGATAGAATTTGCCCGCCGCCGCCATGCGCAGCGCAGTGACCGTTTAGGTGAAGGCTCCAGCCTGCTGCCAAAGGGCAAACAATATCTTCAGCCACATGCGCTTACCATCGGGTTTGCCCGCCGTTTTGCAACCTATAAACGCGCAACGCTGCTTTTTAGAGACAAAGAACGGCTGTTAAACATTCTCAATAACCCGGCTAAACCCGTGCAATTTGTTTTTGCGGGAAAAGCTCACCCGGCTGATGAACCGGGCAAGGCGCTGATTAAACAAATTGAGCATTATACACGAGATCCGGATTTTGCCGGGAAGGTTGTCATACTTGAAGAATATGATATGGATATGGCGCGACACTTGGTTTCGGGTGTGGATATGTGGCTGAACAACCCCATCCGCCCATATGAAGCCAGCGGCACTAGCGGACAAAAAGCCGGCCTGAACGGTGTGCCAAACTGTTCCGTGCTGGACGGCTGGTGGGATGAAGGATTTAATGGACATAACGGCTGGGCTATCGGCGATGATCGCGAATATTTGAACAGCGACATGCAGGATTACGCCGATTCCGAATCGCTGTACGCTGCATTGGAGCGCCAAATTATCCCCACTTTTTATGAAGTCGATGAAAACGGTGTGCCGCACGCATGGATTAAAATTATGAAAGAATCCATCCGGACGGTAGCGCCGCAATTTAGCATGCGCCGCATGGTAAAGGAATATTTCAATACTATGTATGTGCCGGCCGCGCGGCATGGCGCGCAAATGGAGTTAAATCACTTTCAAACCGCGCGTGAATTAACCGCATGGGAAAACCGCGTGCGTTCTGCTTGGCCGCAGCTTTCTATCGAGGCGCACGGCCCGCACGACGGGCAGTTGGGGATAGGTTTATCGGTGCAAGTTACCGCCAGCGCATACTTGGCAGATCTGTCTCCTGATGATGTTGCGATAGAACTGATTTGGGGAAAAGACGATAACGGCCGGCTGCAAAATCCGCGAATTTTGCAAATGGAACACACCGAGCAGCATGATAGATATCACTCATACACAATGCAGTTTGTTCCAGACTGTAACGGCTCCGTCATTTACGGTGTTCGGATCCGTCCGGCTCATTGGGCGCTGCAAAATCCCAATGAGCTGGGCTTAATGCTTTGGGCGCAGTAATCTATGCGAATTTTTATTGCGATTGAGCTTCCGGATGTTATAAAACAAGCTATACTGCGGCAGCGAGATATCTTAAGCAACTTGCTGCCGCAGGTTCAGTTTACCGCCGCCAGCACATGGCATATTACCTTGGCGTTTATCGGAGAAACGACCGACAGTGAATTGCAGCAAACGCTGAGCGCTGTAAAATTTGCCGCGCGCCAATGCGGTCCGGTAGAAATTGCGCTGGGAAATGTCGGCTATTTCGGGCCGGTGACGCAGCCAAAAGTAATTTTCATCGATCTGACCGGGCAAATGCAACAACTTGCTGCCATGCAGCAAACAGTGGCGCAATCGTTACGTTCTTTTGATGTGGATTATGATCGCAAGGCGTTTGTTCCACACATTACTTTAGCCCGCAACAAACGCCAATTGCCCGCAGAATGGCGCGCCATGAGCGCAAAAGCATTAAACAGCCTGCCAAAAGCGCCGGTTTTTCGCGCAGACGCTATGGTGGTTATGCAAAGCGAACTGCAGTCTGCCGGCGCAAAATATACCCCTCTACAGCGGATTCAGCTTGGCGGCTTGACATGAACCGGCGCGATCGCGTATGATACACATATCAAGCCGAAGTGGTGAAACGGTAGACACGCTACGTTCAGGGCGTAGTGCTCACAAGGCATGGGGGTTCGAGTCCCCCCTTCGGCACCATACAAATCAACCAAGATGGATACAATAAGAACCGATCAGAAATGACCGGCTCTTGTTGTATTATCAGCAAAAAAAGTCCTGAAATCAAAGGTATCTGGAGGCGAGAGCGGATTTGCGTGAATAGATTTTTATGAAGTGGCCACTGCGATAACAATCTAGAGGCATTCAAAACAAGCCGGATCTATTATCTTAGTCTAGCGCCATCCTCAGCCTTCTCGCTTGATATTCACGCTAACAACTCGTAGTTATTTTTCTTTATATCTTAAAATAGCAACTAAGGGAACTATGGAGAGAATCAAAATAGTATTGTAGCCCACACTTGCGGGGATAGCTATATACCCATTCAGCAGCCCTATGAGTAACGGTATATCATAGGCAATAATTGCGAAAAAAAGCACTATTCTGATCATATTAGCCATTGTATATCTCCTCTGAGTATAAATACGTATGTACAATCTTTGTATTTTTTGCCAATACTAGAATTCATGGCAGTTAGCGACAGGATACTCCCACATCTCAGACAGGGGGTATTGATAGTGTATAGATAGAGCTGTCAGCGCAACTAAACCAGCCATTGCTATCAGCGCTATACTGATTATCCGAACAACATAAATCATCCATATGTAGTAACATAGGTATTCAAAAAACTTCTGCGTATGTACTATCTGCCTGAAATTCCCTCTTTCTCATAAATTTATTGGAACATATATAGATTTTTATTGACATTGCAATATTTGTTTCATATACTGTTGCCATTGACATTGATTAGTTAAGTATACTCATGTGTTACTGAAAAATATAGTAGACACAGTCACCTCATAAGGGGGAGTATACATGATTCTTGTCTGTACATCAAGGGTGTAAATTAGAAAGAAGGAGCAGAGATGATTACATGGCGACAACAAAAGATTTTATTGAATATGTTTGTGAACAGATTAGCGGCGCAGGTACTGTAAGATACCGAAAAATGTTCGGTGACTATATGGTTTATGTGAATGATAAGCCGATTCTTTTAGTCTGCGACAACATCGTATATGTTAAACGGCTTGATTGTATTGCTGATAAGATGAAAAACGCTGAAACAGGCATTCCCTACCCAGGAGCAAAAGAACATTTTATTTTGGATATCGATAATATGGCATTGAGCAAAGATATTGTTTGTATTTTAGAGCCTGTTACTCCGCTGCCTAAACCCAAAAAACCGAAATTATAGTGACCATCTTCAACACCCAACAAGCAGCAGATTTCACTGCAAAGATATTGGAGCATAAAAATTGACTCTATGAATAAAAAAGAGCAGCAACGCGCAGAAAGACAAGCAAAACGTTTAGCAAAAATCCAAGCTAGTGGCTAGATCGGTTCAGAA
>JAKAOI010000200.1 GCA_021812265.1 Chloroflexota bacterium
AAAATGCATAATTCTTTGGCGATACAAAATACTAAGATTGAGACATTGAACGCTACTTTGCAGACTGAATCCAAGAAAAACGCGCAAACATTCAACCAACTTGAACTGATTTTTAATTCATCATCCGATATTATGTATTTTTATAATACTGATGGAGAGATAATTCTTGTGAATAAGCAAGGATTAGATTTTGCTGAAAAACTGACTAATCCGCAATTAAATAAAATACAGTTTACTATTTTTACTCAAGAAGGCGAGCGTATAGAAAGCGATCAAAACCGATCAAGAATTTTAGCTCATGTAATGGAAGATGGCCAAACACAGAAAATTCGCTTGGTGGCGTGGGATAAAAAAATCTATATTCTTGAAAGCACTGCAAAAAAATTCATCGATCCTGATGGCAATTGCATCGGATATTTAGAGATAGTTCAAGATAAAACAGCAGACTATAAAAATTCAGAAAAAAATAATATCTTGCAAACGGTAGCCAGATTATGCAATCATGCGGCAGATATAGAATCGGTTGCGCAAATGGCGTTGACCGGCGCGGCGCAAGGCATACATTTTTCCTTAGGCGCTATCCTTATAGCGGAAGACGACAATCCCGAAAAATTACGCCTGCTTTCATCGTATGCGGCTAATGACCAAGTGAAGAAAATTTTTAAAACAATTGAACAAAACGTAACAAACCACATAGGCTATATGAAACTGATGCCGCAATTAATTCAATGTTTTCAGTCTAATACGCCGGTTTTCAATTTTCCTGTAAATGACACCGAACTATTCCATAACAGCGAATACACCGATTATGCGTTATCTTTTCTGCCATTGCAATTTAACAAAGAAACATTTGGCTTATTTGGATTTATGTATAGGGCAAAATCTTTAACCGATCCACTGCTTACAGACACCGAATTTCTGCTTACTATAACCGAGGAAATTGCGACTTCGCTGCATCGTGCGCTGCTTTTTGAAAATGCGCAGAAAATGGCGTTGTTCGATTCCGCAACAGGTCTGCGTAATTATCGATCGTTGCAAGATGTATTGCATAGTGAAATATCGATATCATCAACAAATGGTTTACCGTTAGCGCTGCTCATTTTAGATATCGATCATTTCCGTCATTTTAATGAAGAATTTGGCCACGATAGCGGTGATATGGTTTTACGTTTTCTGGCAGAATATATTGCAAAAATATTAGGGACCAATGGAACAGCGGCAAGATACGGCGGCGATGAAATCGCTATTATCTTACCGGCAAGCAACCTTGAAGAATCTATTGAGTTTGCCGAAAAACTGCAAATTGATATTCATGCGCAATTATTAGAAATATTTGCCGGCACAGAAGATTTATTATCATTAACCATCGGGTTAGCTATGTATCCACTGCATGCGTCGGCGCCCGGATCGTTGATGAAAGCCGCAGAACTGGCTTTATTTGCCGCTAAACGCAAAGGGCGCAGATGCGTTGTCGCTTTTAATCATGATCTGCTTCAAGAACAAACAAAGTCGTTTATTCCGCGAATCATCGCATCAACCGATTCATTTGATTTTGGCGATCTTTCCCTGCCGACAGGCAATGAGCTTGAAACGGTGCAATCACTGGTTACCGCAGTAGATTTACGCGATGGATATACAGCTTCTCATTCCGAAAATGTATCTCGCTATGCTGTGGCAATTGCAAAAGAAATTCGTTTAAGTTACGAAGAAATAGAGATTTTGCGATTAGGGGGATTGGTGCATGATGTTGGGAAAATCGGCGTTTCTGATGAAATTTTGCGAAAACCCGGAAAACTAACCAAAGATGAATGGAACATTATGCAAGCGCACACAACAATGGGCGAAGCTATTTTGGCGCCGCTGCACCAAATGCGTGTATTTATTCCACTTACCCGCTGGCACCACGAACGATTAGATGGATCGGGGTATCCCGATGGATTAAAAGGAGATGAAATACCTATGTTGGTGCGAATTCTTTCCGTAGCCGATGTGTTTGACGCTTACACCGCAGAGCGGCCATACCATCCGGGCAGATCCGCGCTGGACGGCATAACATTTCTGCGCAAAGAAGCGAACTCAAATCGCTTGGACACGAAGTATGTTGAAGCGTTGGCGCAAATATTGGAAGAAGAGCGATATGTTGTGCATACGGATGATATCCGACAAGATGAGGCTGCGTAACATAATAATTACCACAGGAATTTCGCTTCAGCATGGAACATCGAGGATATACAAGGGGCAATGCCCCTTGTACGGGGTTCTGGGGCGTCCCCAGACCTCCCTCTGTTTCAGATACGAGAACCATACGCTTCTCTTTCAAGCGAAAGTTCTATACCAATTCAGTTACGCGCAACAAATGAGCGGCAAAACAAAAACACCATAAAGTGTCCATTTTTCTGCAGAATTTAGAACAAATCCGATATCTCTTTATGTGATCGAATGAATACAAGAGATGACACAAAAGACGCACATCCTATGCATTCTCACATATTATTGACGCGCAATTTTTAAAATAATTGGGAACCCAAAGGCGCGTCTATATCAGGATGAATTAGCGCGACTGCGCCGGCGGCGTCGGGGATTCCAAGCGTTAGGACCTCCGACACAAACCCGGCTATCCGCCGCGGAGGAAAATTTACCACAGCAAGAATACGTTTACCCACAAGTGTTTCAGGCGTATAATACACCGTTATTTGCGCGCTGGAATGTTTTATCCCCAGCGGGCCAAAATCAATTTCCAAAGCATAGGCAGGTTTCTTGGCTTTTGGCAACTGTTTTGCTGAAAGAATTTTTCCAACCCTTATATCAATTTTTTCAAAATCATCAATCATCACTTCCGGCCGCAGAACCGGTATTGGATATTCTTCTTGACTCACGCTATCTCCGCTCCTTTTGCCATGCGCATAGATAAAATACGCGATACGCTTTCAGACATACTAACCCCATAAATAGTTTGCGCATGTGTCATCGTTACACGATTATGAGTGATAACAATAAATTGGGTTTTCGGCGCCAATATTTCCAAAATATCGCAGAATCGTTCCACGTTCGATTCATCTAAAGCGGCGTCTACCTCATCCAGCAGGCAGAACGGCGGTGGATTTGTTTCCAACAGCGCAAACAGCAGCGCCGCCGAAACCATAGCGCGTTCTCCCCCAGAAAGCAGTGAAAGATCCTGTGTTTTTTTTCCGGGAATTTGCGCAAAAATTTCAACGCCACCGGTAAGCGATTTCTTAGGAAGATTTGTTTGTTCACCATCATCATCTTCAGCGTCTTTTACTCGTTTAGCAGCGGTAAGCTCTAGTCTGGCAGAGCCGCCGCGGAACAAAGTAGTAAAAAAGCGCTGAAATCGTTCGTTAATTTGCCGAAATGTTTCTTCAAATGTCTTGCGCATTAATGCGTCTAACTCTATTATAACACCGCGCAGCTTAGCCGAAGCCTCTTCCATATCATGAATTTGCGCCGTTAAAAATTCACAGCGTGATTTCAGTTCTTCATAGGCTTTTGGAGCTTCAGGATCGAAGCCGCCCATTGTTTTTAATTTATTGCGCAGCGATTCTATAGCTCGTTTGCCGGCGCTGAGATCATCCTGAGAAATCGTCGGCTGATCATCGGCAGTGGCGCAAATATCCTGCCACACTGCGGCGCCCAATTCTTCCGCCATTTGCTGCGCAAAAACATCGGCGCCATCTCGCGCGCGCTGCGCTTCAATTGCGGCGGCGCGCAAATTTTCTTCAAACTGCGCGGCGCGCACACGCTGTGCGGCAATTTGTTTATCTAAATCGGTAATATCCTGATCGTTCCTTGCCGCATCTTGTTCTTGTTTATGAATTTCTGCGTTCATGCCTTGCAGAGTATTTTTTAGGCTACCCAAGTTTTTTTCATGTTCTTGAACGGCGCGCTGGGTTTGTTCAATTTCTTTGCGTAATTCTTGCGTGCGCGCTTCTTTCCGTTCCCGCATATTCAGCGCCTTTTCCAGCTGTTCTTGCAAAGAATGCAGTTTTTCTTCTTTAGATTTCTGCTCCTGTTTCAACACCGCCAAAGTAGTTTTACATTTGGCGGTTTCTTCTTGGCGCGCGCGGGTATTCTCGACGGTTTGCGCAGTAATTTCTTGCTGCTCCTCCAAAGAATCGCTAACATCTCGAATAAACTGCTCTAATTCAGTTATTTTTGCAGCCGATGCGGTTAACTCTGCGTGCATTGTTTCCAATTCAATTTTCATTTGCTCGGTAATTGCTTCAATAACCTGAAGTTCGCCGGCGGGTTTTTCTGCGTCTTTTTGCGCAACCGCCAGCTGCTTTGCGCTTTGTGATATCCGCTGTTCAACTTCTTTTATATCAGTTTCATTTTTGCGTTGATGATCTTTGATAGTTTCCAGTTCTTTGCGGCTTTGGGCAACGACAAAAGTAAAAGCGTCGGTATCCAATTGTATACCGTTAATAAGATCCGGCAGCTCGCGCAGTTCGCGTTCCCGCGTTAACATACTTACATTTTCGGTCATCTCTGTAGCCAGCCAGCCAGCCGGATGCAAAATTTCACCGCGGCGCATAACGCTGGGACGCGCAATATCCGAAAAGCGAACCGTTTGCAGCGATTCATCACCTTCAATAAACAGCCAATCTGCCAAAAGCGCCTGAGCAACACGTTCCACTATAGTAGTGTCTGCCGTTATATCTGTTGTTTTCAGCAAGATTGCAGCCGCTATGCGTTCGGCCAGCGATGACTGCGCGGACATATTTTGTTGTATCGGCCACACTAAGATTACTCTAGGAGCGTGCGCTTGCCGCAGCAGTTCGGCGCAGCGCCAAGCGTCTTCTTCCGATTCAGCCACAATTGCATGCAGCAGCGGGCCAAGCGCCGATTCAATTGCTGTTTCATGCAATGTATCTGCCTGCATCAGCCGCGAAAGCGGTCCCAATACGCGCGGCCGTTCGGCGTCTGGTATATTTTCTAGAATATGTTCAATCACGGCATATTGATCTTGCGGCGCAGCGATCTCTGTTAAAATTGCCAACCGGCTTTGCGCTGCCTGAAGTTCTTGCTTGGCGGCGGAAAGATCTTCACGCCGTTGTTCAAATAACATCTGTGCGTCGGCGTGTTTTTGCGACAGTTCTTCACGAGCAATCAGCAGATCGGCCAGTTTGCTGCGCAGCGTGTCGTGCGCAGATTGCGCGGCGCTAAGTTTTTCCTGTGCGGCGGCAGCTGCCAGGCGCTGAGACTCACCTGCGGAGATCGGAA
>JAKAOI010000201.1 GCA_021812265.1 Chloroflexota bacterium
GAATATGGTATATTTTTATTGATGATAATATAAATTATCATCAATATTTGTTTAATAATTATTATGAGGTAGAAATGATGATTGTTAATGATATTCCTCTTGTAGCTGCAACACAAGTATTAATTCTCCTTTTGATAATTGCCCTCATTTTTGGCGCAAAACATTTGCCGGAATTGGGCAGATCAATGGGAAAATCAATTAAAGAATTTAAAAGTGAAGACGCTGCTCCGCAAAGTCAGATAAAAGGTAATAAAATGACAATTAGTCAAAGATTGAAGCTCTTATTTGATCTTCCAATATTACTATATTTGGCAAGTATCATCATTGTTGGAATAAGTATATTATACCCTTGGGGTATATTGCAAATATCAACCTGTGTATTAATATTATTTTGTCAAAATAGTACAAAAATTTATAATCTTCCGCAAATCGTTCAAGCAGCTTCAGATCCAACAAGTCCACTTGCCGCATATACAAACGAACTTACTCAAACAGCATTTCTGGTTTATTTCACCGGAATAGCGGGCTTTATTGGTATTTTTCATAGGACACTACAAAGATTAATGAAAATTTCGAAGACACGTAATGGATGCTATTCATTAATTTTAGGTGGCATCAATATATTTCTAATCATTGCCAATTTGATCAACCTCAATCTGTATACTCAACAAATAAGTTCTGGAACAAGCACCATCAGTCTTCCTTCTGTAAATGGCTCAACAATATTCATTTGGGGTGCAGGTTGCTTGTTTTTAGCAGGCGTTGTTGAAGTAATTTTAAAAATAAGGGAGAAAAATGTATCTATATCTTCTCAGAGTGCGTCTGAACAGAGTAGCAACAGTGATGATATAAGCAAATAAATATAAGATGAGTCACTTGACTTATCTTATTAGAGAAAGACATAAATACTTGATTGTATTAAATTTTCTTTCTTTCATCTTTCTAAATAGAAATTTTTTGTTATACGCGCAGTTTGCTCATTAAAAATACAAAAAATATCTATTATCTAATATATAAGGAGCTTTATTATGCCGATTATTTCATTCAAACCACAATGGGTTACCCAAGATATCGATATTCGCATGATATACACAAGTATACCTTTCACCATGAAGCGCACACATGCGCATTTCGAAAACTATGTCAATGGATTTGCCTATCTATCACAAGTTGGATTACATTTATACATAATATCTTCTCAGTTTAGTAGAGGGAATTGGGATCGTTATACTTCACTCAATGACCGCGCTACAAATTTCCATATCCCTTTCTTTGATATTAAAGATGCAAAACAATGGCCTATTTACTTACCACTTGGCCCGGTTGAATATACTCCAATTTACGGCTATCAAAGCGGTGGTAGCAGTGGTATGGGAAAAATAGTAAGTGGTGTAAAACATCTTTCGTCTTTTAAACAACGCCAATTATTTAGTGATTTGGTCATAGAAACATCACAGAAAGCGCCTCCGAATCCGGGCCTATCTAATATGCATCCTCTTTTACTGCGTATGAAATATTTTCAGCAGCATCAAGTTATCGGCGGGGCACTTCGTTTCGCAGATATGATTTTAAATCTCTCACTTTTACAACCTCAGTTACAAAGAGGACCTGGATTTTTTGAGCGTGGTAAATTCCGGTCTGCTGGTTGGGATCCTAATCAACCGTTTTATCCTATCGACTCAGCTACTATTACACAGGTTCGTCATGAACGCGCCTGGATGATGATTGATTCCAGACGCTATTCCGATATTATCCCGCCATCCTCTATATTTTCCTCGCTTTCAAAAGAGCAAGATCCTGATCCGGTTGTCCAGTTGACTTACGCAATGGCAACTGTACTAAATGATGCAAAAAAACAGAAAACTCAGACGGCCTTATATCATTTTGCACAAGCAGAAGCTGGCGCTCCGGATGATTTGCGGGTTCGCGCTGGCGTTGCATGGCGTCTTGCGCTTCAAGGGCGTGCGCAACAAGCGATAGATATTGTTCAAAGTATCACACCTGAAGCAGCAAAAGATCGAATTGCATTAATGATTCTTGCATATGCCTCAAAAGAAGTAGATCGGAATGATCTCATTATTAACTTGTGTATGCAAGCGTTACCGCTGATTCATGGATATTTTGGAGGAGCCGCAATCATAGATTTATTACTTGGCGCGGCCTTGGCGTCTTCACCTGCTACATTTATGAATATTTTTGAACAGGTAACTTCAAGTTTACCACAACAGCGAGAACCATGGGAATTTATAATTGCATTTGGACATATTCTTAAGGATGAAAATTTAATACATCTCGCTGGATCAAAGTTACTAGCCATGTTAAATGGCATTTCTTAAGATTACATCATAATTGTAAACAGTGTTCAATATAGTCCACCCGATAATATCGATGCCGGATGGACTATTGTGTTATATCGTGTCCTTGTTATATTTAGTCGGTGGTTAAATATAACCCCGCCGCGTGCGGACCGGCGTATGTGCCCACTACTGCTCCCAATTGGAACGTTTCGATAGCCCCAGAAAATTGTTCTTTCGCGATTTTTCGAAAATCTTCTTCAGTTGCCACATCAGAAGACGCAATGCCAAGATAAGTAAACGGCTGTGCTGTCTTCACCATGTCGGCAACTTTCGCAAGCGCTTTCGCGCGGGTGCGAATTCGCTCTAGCGGCGTAACAATGCCGTCTTGAATAGTTAAAATCGGTTTAATTTGCAATAAAGACCCCAAAACCGCGCTGGCGTGGCCGATTCTGCCGCCTTTATCAAGATAATCAAGAGTATCAAGGATAAAAAAGAGTTTGCTGTTATCAAAAATGCGTTTCGATAAATGCGTCAGATCATCTATTGAAGCTCCTTGCGCCGCAGCCTGCGCAAGCGCCAAAGCCGGGTGCCCTAAACCAATGCTCACCGTGCGGCTGTCGATAACTTGAATTGGCACATGCGTTTCTTCGGTAATATTTCGCGCCGCCAATGACGCGGTGTTGTGCGTGCCGCTCAGCGCGCCGGATACATGGATAGACACAATACCGTCAGCGCCCTCATGAATCATTTGGCGATACGCCGTCTCAAACTGCGCTACATTCGGTGTCGAAGTTTTCGGAAGCTCTCGTTCCGTTGTCAGTCGGCGATAAAAAGTATCACCATCGATTTCCACACCATCTAGGTACGATTGAGACCCAAATGAAATATTGAGCGGCACAACAATAATGTTGCGTTCCTTAGCTAAGTTTTGCGAAATATCCGATGTGCTATCTGTAACAATGCGTATAGTCACACACTGTTCCTCCTATTTTTTTATTCTGCTGCAATAATATACATGTAATATGGCTGCCCACCATAGACAATTTCAATTTCGATATCAGGAAACCAAGAGTTGATTTTTTGAGATACTTCTTCCGCCGTTTCCATTTGAATATCTTGGCCAAAATACAGTGTCAATACTTCACGCGCAGCTAGGTTCATGGCGTCTAAGGCGATATGCAGCGCTTCAGTAATATCTTGTCCTGAGAAAACCAGCTTATCATCAACTAAACTGATAATATCATTTTCTCGCACAGCAATAGTATGGAACTGCGCGTCGCGAACCGAGCGGGTAATTTCTGCAGTTACCACTTCGGAATAGGCGTCTTGCATTGTTTTTACATTACTGTCCAATTCACCATCAAATCGAAACGCCATCAGCGCAGCTACGCCTTGCGGCATAGTTTTAGTGGGAATAACGCGGATTTCTTTCGCAGTTAATTGTTGTACTTGCTGCGCGCTCATAATAACATTGCTGTTATTTGGCAGAATAATCACCTTTGAAGCGGTGACACTATTCACTGCGTCTAAAATTTCCTGAGTGCTGGGATTCATTGTTTGGCCGCCGGGAACAACCGCTGTAACTTTTAAGCTGTCAAAAACCCGTTCAAAACCTTCTCCGGATACAATAGCAATGGTAGCTATCTCACCGGTAGCAGCAAGATTGCTGAGTTTTCGGCTGGTTTGCCGGGTAACATCAGATTGAGGAATGGCGCCGGCAGAAGCTGTGCTGGTATCGGCTACACCGCGTTCGTTGGCGCTGTCCGCCGCATAGCGCAGACTTTGCGCCTGAAGATTTTCAATATTAATATCTTCAAGACTGCCTAAACTTACACCATAATCTAAAATTTTTCCCGGGGAAAGCGTGTGTGTATGCACTTTTAGTAATGTTTCATCTCCTGCAACAACGGTAGAAACACCCCCCATTTCAATAATGGCGGCGCGAATGCCATCGACATCCAATTTTTCGCCGCGTAATAAAAACACCACTTCATAGCCAAATTCTTCATCAACCGAAACAGCTCCGCGGTGCGCTTCGGCAATCATATCATCTGCCAGCAGTTCTTTATTAGATGGCGCGGCGGGCGCCGATTCTCCGCGAGTATAGCGCAGAAAACCTTCAAAAATAGTTGTCAGCCCTTGTCCGCCTGCGTCTACAACGCCTGCGTCTTTTAAAGTAGGCAACAGCTCCGGTGTATGCGCTACCGTCTGCCGCGCACGTGAAACAACTTCCTGCATCAGCAGCGTAATATCCGCGCCATGATCGACAGCAGATTTAGCGGCTTCCGCGCTTTCGCGGATGACCGTTAATATCGTGCCTTCAACCGGCTTTACCACTGCGCGATATGCGTTTTGCGCCGCCGTTTGCAACGCTAAAGAAAAATCTTCCGCGTTTATGGTAGATTTCATTTCAATGCTGTTTGCAATGCCGCGCAATATTTGCGACAATATAACACCGGAGTTGCCGCGGGCGCCGCGAATAGCGCCTTCGGATAATTTTTTAGCGACTACCGAAACATTGGTGTCGGTTACTTCCGATACGGCTTTTGTCGCCGCGCGCATGGTTTCCGACATGTTTTTTCCGGTGTCACCATCCGGCACAGGGAATACATTTAATTTGTTTATCGCGTCACAGTGCAGTTCAAGCCACGCAGTTGCCGCAAGCATAGCCTTCCGGTAATCTTGGCCGTCAAACACGGTTACATGCGGTTGTTTTTTCTTACTTCGGAATCGTTGAAAAAATGGCATATTCATTGAGGATTAAATCCTCTTCCTCCCTTGCGCTGAAAGCGGTTTCCTGTTGATAAAAATGATTGCAGCCGCTGCGCGCATGGATACCATGCGTACAAGCAGATATTCTTACATGTATTATATATTAGGTGGACGGATTCCGCGCACTATAATATTAACAATTGGAGAGTCCAGCCCCATAGTTAGATC
>JAKAOI010000202.1 GCA_021812265.1 Chloroflexota bacterium
CCGATCTTATGGTTTTCAGCAAAGCCGCAGCTTCCGCGCCTTAAAAGTTTGGATGGTTTTACAAACAACAGGGCGCCAAGGGCTGGTTCAGCGCATCCAGTGGCATAATACTCTTGCGCAGCGCTTAGCTGAACTCATAGACACTGCACCCGATTTTGAGCGAATCGCTCCCGTTGCGTTGTCCATCGTCTGTTTTCGTTATATTCCGCCGGAAGATCGCTACTCCGAAGAAAAAATATAGCAATTAAACCGCGCGCTGCTGCCTTTGCTGCAAGCGAATGGAGAAGCGTTTCTTACTTCTACGGTATTGCGAGGAAGATTTGCGCTGCGCGCCTGCATCGTTCACGATGACACAACCCCGGAAGATCTCACCATTCTTTTGGATAGCGTGCGTCACGCGGCCCAAATTGCGCAGCAGCGCTAAGCCAGTTCATCAAAAATACAATGGAGCCGGCGCATCATCGCCAAAGGCGGCGCAGATAAGCAGGCATAAGATTTGCTTCTTTAGGCGCTTCTTTTTTTCGTAATGCGCCGGCGCCGCGCGTCTCCGGCGCCGGGAACCGCTGCATCGGCTGCCCGATATATCGTTGCGGCCGTGACGCCGATTCTACCAAACGCGAGGATGCGCCGGCGACAGAGCGCGCAACCGGCAACGCAGGCAGTAATTCTGCTTCTGCCGCAGCCTCTACTAAAGAACGGGTTGTTTGAATGACTTCATTGCTCAGTTCCAGCGTCTTCCTGCGGCATGTTTCATCAGCGGCAAATTCAGGCTGCGGCTCCAACACGGGCTGCGCTTGCTGAAAATCTGCCGCAAGAATTGTAACATCAAGCCTATCTCCAAGTTCAGGGTCTGGCGTGGCGCCAAACAACATAAAAGCGTTTGGATGCGCGCGTTGAGAGATATACTCGGCGATTTTCTGTGTTTCTCCCAATGTCAGTGAATCGGAAGCGGTAATATTAAAAATAATTTTTTGGGCGCCGGTGATATCAAAATTTACCATCGGATTCCGGATAGCGACCTGCGCCGCGCGAATTGCCCTGCCAGATCCTTCGGCGGATCCGGTTGAAAGCACCACAGGGCCGGCGTTAACCAGCGCGGCGCAAATATCGGCAAAATCAAGATTTATCATGCCATTTTGCGAAGAAAGGCGGGCCACACTATTGAAAGCGCTTTTCATAATTTCATCCGCTTGCGAAAAGGCCTGTAGCAATGTGCTATCTGCCGGCGAGTTTTGCAGCAGTTGTTCGTTTTGAATGATAAAATAAGCGTCGGCTTGTTCTTGCAAAGCGTGAAGACCCGTTTGCGCAATCGACATCCGTCGTTTTCCTTCAAATTGAAACGGCATTGTCACCGCGCCGGCGGTTATCGCATTCATACGTCGGGCAATCCTGGCAATAACCGGCCCGGCCCCAGTTCCGGCGCCACCCCCTAAACCATACACAATAAAAACAAAATCGGCTCCTTGCAACGCCTCGGCAATATCTTCCGCGCTCTCTTCCGCTGCTTTTGCGCCGGCGGCAGGGTCACCGCCAGAGCCTCTGCCGCGTAAAGAATGCGGGCCAAGCAAAATCTTAGATTTGCACTGAATAGCTTCCAGCGCTTGCGAATCGGTGTTCATAGCAATACAATCTATATTTTTCCATTGTGAAAGCTGCAGTCGATTCAATACATTACCACCGGTTCCTCCGGCGCCAACAACTACAATTTTAGGTAAATGAAATATTCCTTCAGGATCCATAACAGTATTCCTTTCAATATCAGAAATTTTACCAAAATGGCAATATGATATCAGTTTTTCAACGCAGATGATAGAGAAATCAAAAGGCATCCTTATTTTGCGCCGACAGCGCTGTTATAGTATCAGGACTTTCGCTGCAGCAGGAGACACACCAGACATCCCTTTGTTGCAGATACGAGAAACATGCGCTTCTCTTTCAAGCGAAAGTCCTAATTATTAGAGATAAAAATTACAATAGGCCGAACATAAATTTTATTCGCTGCATCGCATTTTGTAAAAAATTATTTCCGGAATTAACAGTGTCATTGGCAAGAATCTGCTCTTGCCAGCGCAGCAAGCCAATAACAGTCGCGTAACTTGGGTTGGTAAATGCGTCGGTCATACCATACACGCTATGCGGCGCGCCAATTCGCGCCGGCGCATTAAATATTTTTGCCGCCAGTTCAGTTATTCCGGCAAGCTTAGCGGTTCCTCCGGTAATCACAATGCCGCCCGCAAAACGCTGATCAAAGCCTTGTCCATATATTTCATCGCGAATATGCAATAAAATTTCCTCAATACGCGGTAAAATAATTCTTTCCGCAAGATCATAACGCGAAACCACCTCATGGCAATCGGGGAGAAACTGGCTGAGGTCGATCATTTCAGCGCGGCTGATATGTTCTCCGCCGGCGGCGCCAAATGTTATTTTTAGCTGTTCAGCGACGGTTGAAGGAAGCCTCAGCCCATAGGCAATATCATCGGTAATCAAATCGCCGGCCTCATCCAGCGCAAAGGTTTGGATAGGGCCGCCGTCACTAAACACAACTACATCGCTGGAGCCGGCGCCGATATCGATAAGAGTTACCCCCATATCGCGTTCTCCCGGTGAAAGCGCCGCTTCGGCAGAAGCCAAACCGGAAACAACCAGTTCATCTACGGTAATACGCGCCGAATTAGCGCATTTCACAAGATTGCGCTGCGCGGCAGTTATGCCGGTGATGATGTGCGCTTCAACTTCTAGTTTATGCCCTGCCATACCGATTGGATTTTTAATGCCGCTCATACCGTCTAGCGTATAGGTTCGCGGCGCCAACGCTAAAATATTCCTATCCGAATCCAATGTCATAGCGCCGGCAATATCAATAACCCGGTTCACATCATCCATAGTAATATCTCTATCCGACGGTGTTATGGCAATAGCGCCGCTGTGATTGAACGACTGGATATGTTTGCCTGAAACAGAAAAAATCGCATGTGTCAGCTTTATTCCGGTCATCTGACTTAACCGATCGGCGCATATCGAAATTGAATGAGAAACCTCCTCAATATTCGTAATAACCTGCCGGCGCATTCCTTGGGTTGGGGTTTCTGTCACCCCAACAATATGCATCGTTTTATCTCTGCTTAATCGGGCAACAGCCGCTGAGATTTTTCTTGATGATACATCAAACGCAGATAATATTTGATCTCTCATGGTTAACTCCGATGTCTTAACCTGTATCCAAGCGATCTTGTTAGCATTGAAGGCGCCAATTTACCGCCTCTTCCTCTGCTCATAAAAAAAGAGGAAGCTAAACGTTTCACTGCGTTTAGCTTCCTACAGAAAATCAAGAGAAGAAGTGAAGAATATGTTACGCTGTTGCAGGCAATGTGCCAAGTGTTACGGTAACAGAAATGTTCTTTCCGCCGCGATTCACGTACACCGTCACCTTATCGCCAGGATTTTTGGAAACAAGGTATGTGCCTAAACTGGTAGCGTCTGAGATCGTTGTATTGTTGATTTTATAGATGATGTCGCCTACCTGCAAACCTGCTGCAGCAGCCGGACCACCGGCAACGAGCTGCTGAATATACGCGCCGCTGGAAATCGGCAAATTATTATACTGCGCAATTGCCGCCGTAACGCTGACAACATCTACGCCTAAATACGAGCGCCCAGTATTTACTACTTTGCCATATTGGATAATTTGGTTGGCAATAAACTGTGCGCGATCCGAGGGAATCGCAAATCCAATTCCTGGGGCAGTAGTGCCATATTGCTGATCTATCATGCCAAGGGTGGGAATGCCGACTAAATTTCCGGAAAGATCAATAAGCGCGCCGCCGCTGTTGCCCGGATTAATGGGCGCGCTGGTTTGAATGGCGTTAGGAATAACGTTTGCCGGGCCGGAAGATTCGCTCACCGTGCGGTTCAACGCGCTGATAATACCGAATGTGGCCGATTCTCCCACACCCAACGGATTGCCGACTGCGACAACAAATTCGCCGACCATAGCCTTCCCTGAATCGGCAAATTTAATTACCGGCAAAGAAGTTCCTGTGTTAATTTTTAATACCGCCAAATCATCTGCGGCGTCTTGGCCTACAACCGTTGCGGGAAAATTCCCTGTAGTGGTAGTTACGGTAATTTGACCGCCATTCATAATAACGTGATCATTGGTAAGAATATAACCGCTGGAGGTAATGATGGAACCGCTGCCTAAATCTTCTCCGCTTTGGCTTACAACGGTAATCTCCACTACCGCCGGTTCAACGCCTTGAATCGCTCCAACAACCGAATTTTCCAGTGTAGCCGCGCTGCTTCCGGTTGGCGCGCCAGTTGTGCCGGAACTGCTGGTAACAATTTGTGTGGCTCCTGTAGCTGTTGCAGATTTTTGCGCGGCAGTTGCGCTGCTGGAACACGCCGAAAAGATAAGGATTACAGCGCCGAGTAACGCCAAGATTTTTACTTTTATTGACATTTGTATCTGTGCCTGCTTTCAATAAATATTTTTCATGCAGATGATGAGTGCGCTTTATACAACTTCCATAGATAAATCTGCATATTTCAATGACTATATTAGTTAAGATACCACTGGCGTATTTTGCTATTCAAGGTTTTTAGGTGGTTAGATGTGAGTCCTTAAAGATTATTTACAGTAGTAATGCAATTATCAAAATCTTGTAAAGTATCATTCACGATTAAAGACCTGAACATTGATCAGGATACAGGGAAATTTAGGGACACCCCAAACCCTGTCAAGTGGTATACTGCCCTCGCTCATGCTTTCCT
Organism: Chloroflexota bacterium; assembly: GCA_021812265.1. Classification (GTDB taxonomy): domain Bacteria; phylum Chloroflexota; class Ktedonobacteria; order Ktedonobacterales; family JACDGC01; genus JAJYBV01. The sequence continues at coordinate 4,774 of JAKAOI010000202.1, forward strand.
GTTAGGCAAATCTATAATGATATATTGGCGGCAAAGCGCAATGAAGCCGGCAAAAACTCCATTGTATATCGGTCTCCGCTCATTTTGCCCCAAAATAATATCCGAATTTGGGGAACAGCGCTGTTCCCCAATTTTTACTGCGCCACGCTATCTTTCATAGCCATTGGGGTGGTTCATCAGCCATTTCCAAGCGCTTTCAATAATTTCATCCAGCGCCGGAAACGCAGGTTTCCAGCCTAATTCCGTCTGAATCTTCCTTGAATCAGCTATTGTAGCAATTTGATCACCAGCGCGGCGCGGTGATTCGATAATGCGCAGCTTTTGCCCAGATATTCGCTCTACAGACGCTATTACTTCCCGTATTGTGCTTCCGCGGCCTATCCCCACATTATATATTTTCAGCCCAAGAAGA
>JAKAOI010000203.1 GCA_021812265.1 Chloroflexota bacterium
ACGCCGATACGGTTTCCGCAATAAATGAATATGCGGCGGCGGCGCGAGAAGCGCTGGGGGCTAACCGGCTGCAGATTGCAAAATTACTCAATGATCTGCAGATAAGCGAAAAAGAGGAAGAAACGTTAACAATAGCAACGTGCGCCGCCGCGCTAGAAGCAAAAACCAAATTAAAACAGGTCAACGCAAAATCACAGGAAATGATTCAGGCGGCGCGGCGGCTCATTGCGCAAGAAATTACCCCGGTAACCGAACGCAACATGAACACACTTTTACCGCAGCTTACCAACGGCAGATATCATCACGCAAAATTAGATACAGAAGATAAATCCGGATATAAGTTGAAAGTATACGATCAAACAGCAGGCAGATTTGTCGGCAAGGCAATTTATTCGGGTGGCGCGCGCGATCAATGTTCTCTTGCGCTGCGGTTGGCTTTTGCGCTGGCAACGTTACCGCAGGAACTAAACACCCAGCCAGGTTTTTTATTTTTAGATGAGCCGCTGAGCGCTTTCGACGCAGAGCGAGGCCGCGCCTTGGTGGATTTACTTACTAAGGGAGAAATCAGCACTTCGTTTGCGCAAGTTTTCGTTATTTCTCATCAGCACAATTTTTCAGGAGATGATTTCGGTTACCACATCATTATGGAAAACGGCCAAGTTTTGGAAAGCGATCTGCCGGATGAGTATATGGATGATAAAATCAAGCAAGTATAATAATAATCATACCAAACAAACGTTAAAAAGAGGTAAAATGCTGTGAGATTTAGCATTTTTTTAACGTAATATGTATACCATGGTTTTTCTTTGCATGAGACGCAGGTATACAAACATACATTTTAAGCATAACGCTTAGGAAGCGCAATGCATAAAACCGGGTTTTGGAGGAGTCAGACAGTTATCATACTGTTGAAAAAATTTTAAGAGGTACGAACAATGCGTTTTATTCCCAAACGCTTCTGGGTTGCGTTTATCATGATCGCAACCATGGCTGTTGCGGCATGCGGAGCAGGAAGTTCAACTACCCCCACTGTTACGCTGGCAAAAGATCAAACCCTTACCCTGCCGAATGTCGGCGTCAGCGAAATTGCAACATTTGACCCCGCGCTTCCTTCCGATTTAAACTCAGGAGAAGCTATTCAGCTTACATTCAGCGGACTCGTAAGTTTAGATCCCAACACATTGCAAGTAGTTGCCGATATGGCGACTGTAGTGCCTTCCGTAGCTAACGGCGGAATTACCAATAATGGTCTTACATATACCTTCCACTTACGTCAAAATTTGAAATTTTCTAACGGAGACCCTGTTACCGCCAGCACTTTTGCCTTCAGCATCGATCGCTCGCTTGATCCACGTCTGAAGTCCAACGTCGCAACCGTATATCTTGGCGCCATCAAAGGCGCTATGGATCGCAATAGCGGTAAACTGAGCACAATCATTGGAACCGGTGTTGTTGCGCAAGACCCGAATACATTAGTCATCAACTTAGCGCAGCCGGTTGGCTATTTCTTAGAAGCTATGACATATTCCACTTCATTTGCGGTCGATCCAAATAACGCTTCATTCACCAACGCACAATGGACCGATAACGCGGTTGGCACAGGCCCATTCATCATGCAGTCGTGGCAGCACAACGTGCAGATGACATTTGTGCCGAACCCCAATTGGTATGGCGCGCCCACCAAAATTACCAAGATTGTTATGCCCTTTGTGAACGACACTTCAACTGCGTATCAATCTTATTTAGCTAAACAATATGACATGGATGGCTTAGGCAACCCACTACCATCACAGCAATATGTAGAAGCTAAAGCATTGCCAAACAACCAGTTACACGAAGGCCCATACCTTGAAACAAACTATATTTCACCAAACTGGAATATTGCCCCTTTCAACAACATCAATGTGCGCAAAGCGTTTGCCATGGCAACCGATCGCGCCACCATCGCGCAAACTACCTTATTGAATTCCGTATACCCAACCGATCACATCGTGCCGAATGGTATGCCGGGATATGATCAAAATCTGAAAGGCATTCCGTTTAATCCCCAAGGCGCAAAACAATTGCTGCTTTCGGTATATCCGGATCCCAGCAAAATGCCGCAAGTAACACTGGAATACCCTGCAGTTGGCGACAACAACAAAATTGCCGAAGAACTTCAGGCTGAATATCAGACATACTTAGGCGTAAATATCGTTTTAAATGGCGTTACCTTCAACAAATTAGTAGGAGATGTGTACACCAATAAAATCCAATTCTATCTGCTCGCTTGGATTGCCGACTATCCAGATCCACAGGACTGGCTGTCCCTGCAATTTACCCAAAACGCCCCGAATAACACTATGAACTTCAATGATCCAAACTTCGACGCCTTAACAAATAAAGCAGACGTAGATCAGAATCAAACCGAACGCTTCAGCCTCTATAATCAAGCTGAAGAATTAGCTGTCGACGAAGTCGGTTGGATTCCGTTCTCTCAGAACAAAAACACCTATGTGGTCCAACCATGGGTGCATGGCTTAAGTATAGACGCCGGCGGATTAGTGCCAGACAGCGAATGGGCAAATATCTACGTAACTCAGCATTAATATGCTATTTCAACGCAGGCGAAATATGCCGCGCTGAAAATAGCATACATATAGGCAGTCAATATCTTTAGGTACTGATGAATCCCTCTCAGAAAGAATTGATTCTGAGAGGGATTTGGTTCAGTGGAAGGAAATTTCAACTGTTCAATTGCTGAGACCTATGCTATATTGGATAAAAGTGTTTTTAACAAACATTAACATACAGGACTTTCGCTGCAACATGGAACATCGGGGATGTACAAGGGGCGGCGCCCCTTGTACGGGGTTCTGGGGTATCCCCAGACTTCCCTTTGTTGCAGATACGAGAACCATGCGCTTCTCTTTCCAGCGAAAGTCCTAACATACAAAGACAGGAAAAATTGCATGCTTAAATTTCTTGTTCGCCGTGTTCTTGGGTTAGTTTTCGTTATCATCGGCGTTACATTTATTACTTACGCCATGGGGTATCTGGCGCCAGGGCAGGATCCCATAAAAGCGCTGCTGGGACAGCATTATACCGCTATTGCATACCACAACTTGCAAGTTCAATATGGTTTAGATAAACCATGGGAAATTCAATACCTAAATTTTTTATGGAATTTGCTACACGGAAACTTTGGATTATCGTATCGGTTTCCTGGGCAAAGTGTTAATGATATCATTCTGCCGTCAATCGGCGTCTCAGTTGAGCTGGGATTGAGCGCTTTTTTGCTGGCGATCCTCATCGGTATACCTGCAGGCGTTGCCGCCGCTTTAAAACGCGGCAAATGGATAGACACTACCCTAATGGGGTCTATGTTGTTTTTATACTCTATTCCCGCATTTGTGTTTATCCCCTTTTACCAAGTGCTTATGGATATTTTGGTTGCGCACAATCTGCCGTATCTGCCTGTTTCCGGTTGGGAGGGCAGTATTTCCTATAAAATTGCGCCAGTTGTCATACTGGCGCTTACAAACACCGGCTATTTCGCGCGCATCACCAGAACCGTCATGTTGGAAGTGATGGGCCAAGACTTCGTGCGCACTGCTCGATCTAAAGGGGTAGCGGAACGCTCGGTAATTTATATACACGCCTTCAGAAACGCCATGCTGCCGCTGCTTTCCGTTATCGGCCCATCGTTAGCATATTTAGTGAGCGGCGCTTTTGTAGTAGAAGACTTATTTAACATACCCGGTGTTGGCTATCAGGGTATTAACGCAGTATTCAATCGCGATTGGCCGGTTCTGCAAGCTACTGTTGTGATATTAGCGACTGCAGTCGTCGTCATGAACTTGATAACAGATATTTTATATAGTATCGTCGATCCACGAATTCGGGTTTCATAGGGGAATACAATGGATATTGAAAAAAAATCAGAGTCAATGCTTGAACATGAAATACTCTCAAGTCCATTAGAAATGGATCCGGATATACTCGCCGCCGAACAAAATCCTTCCACTCCGCTGCGCGACTCACTTCGCCGCTTTGCGCAAGACAAACGGGCGCTTATTTCGCTGGCAATAGTACTGTTGATGATTCTTACCTCCATTATTTTGCCGCCGATTTACCAACAAATTGGCCCGGTCTTAACCCTTCGTCATGGATTTTTACACGCGAAGCCGAGTCAATACCACACACCTTGGTTCATCAACAATGAATCTGTAGATACAGGCCCTTCATCGCTGTATTGGCTGGGAACCAATTATTTGGGACAAGATATGCTTGCTCGAATTCTTGCGGGCATACAAGTGTCAATGATCGTAGCCGTGCTGGTTGTTGGCCTGTTGGATGTTGGACTGGGTGTATTATTTGGTGTTTTGGCCGGTTACTTTGGCGGGGTGATTGATACCGTTCTGGCGCGCTTCACCGACTTGATATTCGCCTTTCCGGGCCTGCTTTTTGCAGTGCTGATAACCGGCATATTCGGCCAAAAAGCGATAGAAATTGCCGGCAACAACGGAATGCTTATCTTAGTGTCTTTCACGCTGGGACTTACCGTATGGCCACAAATGGCGCGCTATGTGCGCGGCCAAACCATGCAACTAAAAGAACAGCAATTTATAGAAGCGGCGCGCACCACAGGTTCAACCTCGCTGCAAATTATTATCCGGCATATTTTGCCGAATATTGCCAGTTTGGTTGTGGTAGCAGCCACACTGGATATTTCCGGCGCCGTTATTAATGAAGGTGTGTTAAGCCTTCTCGGGTTAGGCGTACAGCCTCCCGGCTCCAGTTTGGGATTGATGATAAATGAATCAATTACAAATATTGCGCAGTATCCCTACGAAACATTATTACCGGCCGCGGTGCTTGCCGTTTTGGTGCTCTGCTTCTCATTTATCGGCGATGGTATGAGAGACGCATTTGATCCGCGCACAAAAGACTGATCCGAGGAGAACCACGATATGCCTCACTTATTGGAGGTTTCTAATTTAACAACAGAGTTTCGCACCCGCGCCGGTGTTGTAAAAGCGGTAAACGGTGTAAATTTATATATTGATCCCGGTGAAACATTGGGAATAGTGGGTGAAAGCGGTTCGGGGAAAAGTGTTACAGCGCTGTCAATTTTGCGGCTGCTGCCCACACCCCCAGCTTCAATTACCGGAGATC
>JAKAOI010000204.1 GCA_021812265.1 Chloroflexota bacterium
TTCTGGGGTGTACCCAGACCTCCCCTTGTTGCAGATACGAAAACCATGTGTTTTTCTTTCAAGCGAAAGTCCTATATTAGGATACCATATTTAATCGAAAAACCTGCCGCATAAATAGGCGTCGCATTAATCAATCTATCTCAATTATTGGGAATTTGGTCGATATACCACTTGCTGCCCTGCGAAATTAGGGTAAGCTGCGATATAAAAATACCCTTGCCACGCGACACCTTTATAGTAATCTGAATTTGGCCCAATAAAGCGTCGCCATTACTTTGCGTTTGTATTGTGTACGATTGAATGGAGCCTTCTTGAGATTGAATACTTTGCTCCAATGCGTTAAACTGGCTTTGCGAATCACTTTCCGCAGCGTTTGGTGACAAATATTGATACGCCTGTTGATAATTCTGCGATTGCAGCGCCGCATAAAATCCGTTAACTGTAGCAGTCGGTGACGACTGATCGATCGCCCCAAATGTAATAATATGCGCGCCATACAATAGCGCAAAGACAGCCATAGCAACAATAACAAATCCTGCGGCAATTTGCCACAAAAACCCATGGCGAGGCCTTGCCTCGGCAGAATTGTTACCTGCCTTAGATTTCACAGAAACGCGAGTTTTTGCAGGCTTTTTTTCATCTTCGGTTTTATGCTTTAATAATCTATGTTTACGTTCAATTGGCTTGCGTGGTTCTGACACCGAAATAGCGTCTGGCCGGTAAACCGGACCCGGCGGTGAAAAAAATGGGCTTGGAGCTTGCTGAATTGGCGGCTCCGGCGGCACAGACAGATTGGGATACGACTGATTACGTGATGGCGGAAAGGAGGAGCTTGCCTGTGGTTGCGATTGCGAAGACGGCAGCCCATATGGTTTTCCGGAACGCAAAGTTGGCGCAATTGAATAATCATTCACATTCACTTCCGATGAACACATGGGACATAATACGCCGCTTCCGGTATACATAATGCCGCAGCGCGAGCATTTCTTCAAAGATTGTGTTTTTAGCGGAGCGCTGCGTTTCACGGCAGCCGCCCGCTGTAATTCAACCGTATAAATTTTATTCAGCGCGTCTTTAAAATCTCTCATTGATTGAAATCTGTCACTGGGACGAATTTCTATCGCGCGCATAATCACCATTTCCAATTCCGTTGAAATAAGCGGATTGATGAGGCTGGGAATAGTGATAATTTTATCCAAAGCGGCGCGATCAATTGCCGGTGTCGGCAAAATACCGGTAAGAATGTGATATAAAGTAGCGCCAAGCGAATAAATATCAGACCACGGGCCAGTCGCGCCATTGCTGCTATATTGTTCCGGAGGCGCATATCCTTCGGTGCCGGCCTTACGCACAAATGTTGCAGTGGGATTTGGCGCATGCGGGTTATGTTCTTTGGCAATCCCTAAATCCACCAAATACGCCATATTATCGGGATTCACAATAATATTGGCTGGTTTTACATCTCTATGTACAATTTGCGGCAGCAATGAATGCATATACTCCAGCGCGTCACAAACCGGCAAAATCCATTGCAGTGTATCAAAAACCGGTAAAGGCCGTGATTTATTGCGCAACAATTTCAATTCTAAATTTTCACCAAATATATATTCCATTAGTAAATATAAATGATCATTCCACTCAAAAAAATCTTTTACTTTCGGTATATTTGGATGATTAATTTCCGACAGCCAGCGCGCTTCACGTTCAAATTGCTCTCTGGCCCCTTTAGATAAATCCGCTGTTTCCTTTAGCGCTAAAATTTTTACATCAGAAGATCCTAAATCGCGTACTTGATACACGGTGCCGGCGCCGCCTTGTCCGACCACAGCAACAATTTGATACCGTTTATTTACAATAGCGTCTATCTGAAGTGTTTCCGGTTTTTGTATATTCATAATATTGGCAAACCTCAGTTTTTGGGGAGATATAATACCAGCGTAAAACACATATCACAAAAATACCAGCAGAAGATGCTATCATCCCTGAATACGCGCCAGAACCGCATTGTTCCCCGCTATACACTCTCTGCCTTATACTATGAACACGCCAATATTAAAGGTAACCGCCTATTCGTATGCTACAGGCTGATAGATATGTTGTCAAGGATATTAGGAATGATTATAGGAAATAGGATATAGTGGATGAAAAAAATGGATCGTAATGCAGCGCCTGCCATCCTTTGCAAATGCGTTATTAGAGCGTACAACTAATTTTAGGCGCCAAGTCGCAAAATATGCGGTCGGTGTATTGACTACACCGGCCGATAACAATATAGCAAGCAGGACTTTCGCTTCAGCAAGGGAAAATCGAGGGATGTACAAGGGGCAGTCGCCCCTTGTACGGAGTTCTGGAGTGTCCCCAGCCATCTTCTGCTTCAAATACAAAAAACATTCAAGCGAAAGTCCTAGTAAGGAAAACACATAAAACCAGCGCAACAACGCCTTGATTGAAAGCAACGTTCAATCAAGGAAACACCCAAACACCGCCTTTATTTATGAAACAATAGAAAGAAATACCTGCTGCAAAGCGTCTACCGTGGGATCTTTTGCGCGTTTGCTTACATAATTCAAATAGCGGTTGATTATTTTCGTTCTTTTCTTATCATCCGCCAACCAAGTATCTGTTACAAAATCTTGCACCAGCCGCACCTGAGCGCGGGGAATTGAATCTATAAGATAGCCCATGCCGCGTAAAACCCAAAACGCAAACCCAAAAATAAAAATATTCCCTAACGCTTCATGCGCGCTTTTGGTCAAAAAATATATCGGTTTCGTAAAGGCGATGCGCAACTCTAAAGTAGGAATTAAAAACGGTATATTTGGGCAAACCGCTAAAAACGCTATGGTTCCCCACGATCGCTCTACCGCATATTGCGCCGCAGCGTTAGCCACATCATGTTCCGAACCATATATTACAAGTTGAAGCATATCACGAGAATGGGCAAGAACTTTTGCTGTATCATTGAGCTGAGAACTAAAGCGAACAATTCCGGTAGGAATAATTACTTTGCGAATAGATTCTATCGCAGTATTTGCTCGTTTTTCCAGCCATTGCATCATATGCTTTTCGCGATCAGCTCCCTTATCCGATGGAGTAATTACATTCAACATACCCAATGTTACGCTCAGCTCTTGCTGCAACTCTGCCATAAGCGCGAGGTTTTGCGAACGCGGATCTTTTGCGGAATACGTCGGTAACGGGTCTACCGCAACAGGAGGAATGGTTACATTCATTTTATAAATATTATTGAATACACCATCAACCCCTAAAGATTTAGCAATTACTTTACCGATAGATTCCGCCGACTGTACCGACTGATCTACCATTGGATGCGTTGATACCCCATGCTGCGCTTGAAATACCTGATTTATTACATTTTCCCAGCGGTTGCGGGCGTCGGTATAAGACTGAGCATCCTGAGTAAGCAGCTGCATGGCGGATACAAAATCATTAATCGATAATGTCACCTCGCCTTTGTTATCCAGCGGCGCGCCATGAGGGTAGCGATTCTCCAGAAAATTTGCGATAATAGCTGTTTTTGTAATTATAAACGGTGTAGGCGCGCTATGATTTTTCATTCGATGAATGCAATCATTTAAACCTTCAGAAAATTTTGTTTCAACTGTTTGCAGTTGATGCGCATTCAGTTGTGTATTAGAATCATGGATAGCGCCGAGATATGTTTTGCATGTAGTATCTTCCAGCGCATGAACAACTCCATACGCTGATTTAATATATGCATACTGCGCCGGCGTAATTTGGGTTTGCGTTGCCACAATCATTCCTCCCATCGATGTATTCGGCCATGAAGTGATCGTAGCGTAAATTAATATACAAGTCAAGAAAATATTCCTATAGTGTGAAAAGTTACCTTACGGATAGGCTATTACAAAAATATAAAAACTTTTCTGCACAATACTTTTCATTTTTTTTAACGGACGCTATACTATTAATATGTCTTTTAACATATCTTTACCTTTCACATTTTCTTTTCCAAATTGGAATAATCTTGGTGTCCATGCAGCTGAAACTGCCGGATGGCTGCTTATTATGGTGATTCTTGCGCCACGCCTCATTCGGTTCATTTTTTGGCTGTTTTTTCGTGTTCTTACCCCCAAATTACTGCCGCAAAAATCTGCGCGCACAGCCTTTACACACAACGCCAAAAAGATTATTCTAACGCCGGCAAATTTTGCCGCGGCAACGCTCAGCTTTGAAGGCCTCGCATTTATCTATAAGGATTACCCAGCAACATCAGACATTTTTACACGTATTGCTTTCACCTGCATGTCTTTTGCTATCGTATTTTTAATCAGTGGCGGAATCAGCCAAATATATCTTGTGCCCGGGAAAAAAACTATTTTTGCTGAACAGCCATTGCACGAGCATGTTACTGTCATTGCGCGGACCCTATTATGGGGCGCGGCAATTTTTCTGGCAATAATTGCCGATCTGCAAATTTGGGGATTCGACGCATCGGGGCTGCTGACGGGAACCGGATTAATCGGGCTGGCGTTATCTTTGGCGGCGCGTGACACGGCGGAAAATCTGCTGGGCTATTTTGTTATTGTTATGGAACGGCCATTTATCATTGGGGACGCTATTTCAACAGGAACTGTCACCGGCACAGTAGAGCTGATTGGCTGGCGCTCTACCCGCATCCGGCAGCTGAACCAAGCGCTGGTAAATGTGCCCAATCGCAATCTTACTTCAGCAAACACATATAATTATTCCCGTATGAATAAGCAAAACATTACCTTCACACTATATCTGCCATATATGATTGCAACAGACAACATAACAACGCTTATCAACGCCATTCGCGACGCAATTATCGTGTATCCGCTTGTCAACCCGGCTTCGGTGGAAATAGTTATCAGCGCATTAGAGCGCGACTCCATTGATTTAACCATATCATGCGCCATTACAGACGCCGACACAGCGCTATTTGCGCAACGGCAGCACGAAATTTATTTAACCGCCCTGCGCGCTGCGGAATCTGCCCGCATATAATCTTCCGCTATACTCCAAGAAATATATTCTGGGTATTTCCGCATAAGAGCCGACTTTTGCCGAATATACTATACTTGCCCTACGGCGCAGATTCTATGGGTAAATCGCCGGCGGGCGCTGATATATTTTTCAAAGATCGG
>JAKAOI010000205.1 GCA_021812265.1 Chloroflexota bacterium
TTCACCGCTTCCATCGGAGCGCGGTCGCCTAGCTGCCCCAACGCTTTCACCGCGGCTTGGCGAGTTTGCCGTTGCGCATCGGAGAGAGATGAGACGAGCGCTTTCACCGCTTCCATCGGAGCGCGGTCGCCCAACTGCCCCAACGCTTGCGCCGCTACTGCTCGCACATCGCTGTTCGGATCGGAGAGAGAGGAGACGAGGGCGTCGACGGGAGCGCGGTCACCCAACTGCCCCAATGCCCGCGCCGCCGCAGCTCGCACCCTGTTTGTAGGATCGGAGAGAGCGGAGATGAGGGCGTCGATGGGAGCGCGGTCACCCAACTGCCCCAATGCTTCCACTGCCGCAACTCGCACATTGCCGTCAGGATTGGAGAGAGCGGAGAGGAGGGCGTCGACGGGAGTGTGGTCGCCCAGTTGCCCCAACGCCTGCGCCGCCGCCGCTCGAAAAGCACCGTCAGGATCGGAGAGAGCGGAGACGAGCGCTTTCACCGCTTCCATGGGAGCGCGGTCGCCCAACTGCTCCAACGCCCACGCTGCTGCTTGTCGAGTTTGCCATTGAGGATCGGAGAGAGCGGAGATGAGGGCGTCGACAGGAGCGCGGTCGCCCAACTGCCCCAGCGCTTCCACTGCGGCAGCTCGCACAGGAGCGTTTCCAAAAATATCTACATAGGGATCGGAGAGAGCGGAGATGAGCGCTTTTACTGCTTCCATCGGAGCGCGGTCGCCCAGTTGCCCCAACGCTGGCGCCGCCGCTTCTCGTACAGCTCCGTTCGGATCGGAGAGAGCGGAGAGGAGGGCGTCGATGGGAGCGCGGTCGCCCAACTGTCCCAACGCTTGTACCGCGGCTTCTCGCACATCTTCGTCAAAATCGGAGAGAGCGGAGATGATGGCGTCGACGGGAGCGCGGTCGCCCAACTGCCCCAACGCTTCCACTGCGGCAGCTCGCACAGGAGCGTTTCCAAAAATATCTACATAGGGATCGGAGAGAGCGGAGATGAGCGCTTTCACCGCATCGACGGGAGCGCGGTCACTCAACTGCCCCAACGCTTTCACCGCGGCAGCTCGCACCTCATAGTCAGAATCGGAGAGAGCGGAGATGAGGGCGTCGACGGGAGCGCGGTCACCCAACTGCCCCAACGCTTTCACCGCCGCAGCTCGCACAGGAGCGTTTCCAAAAATATCTACATAGGGATCGGAGAGAGCGGAGATGAGGGCGTCGACGGGAGCGCGGTCGCCCAACTGTCCCAACGCTTCCACTGCGGTAACTCGCACACGCAAATTAGGATCGGAGAGAGCGGAGAGGATGGCGTCGACGGGAGCGCGGTCGCTCATCTGCCCCAACACCCGCGCCGCCAAATCGCGTAACCTCATATCAGAAGAATGGAGCAGTTCCATCCATTTTGAAATCATGGAAGAGAGTGATTGTGTAGGAAAAGTTCGGATAACCGGTGAGAGAGTGAATAAGCGTTCTTGCAGCGTCTCCCTTTCACGCACAGCAGCATCTTCCAGCAATTGCTCCCACGTATCGGCAATGTATTGCATGTCTCGCATGAAGAATGATTGCTGCTCGGCAGGAATCTCTCCGCAGATTGCCGCCGCCAGCGTAAACGCAAGATAGCCGGGATCATCTCCTTGTTTTTGCGCCTCCAGCAGCGAAGTTACCCACTCGTGAACCCATTTTTTGCCATCATTGCCGCGCTCTTTCAGCAAAATACTCACCATCAAGCGCAGCGGCTCATTCCAGCGCGTATGCGATTGCTCACGGATAATCAGGTTGTACTGCGATTGATATGCAGCAGTGTCAGCGGGATAGCGCATAAGCCAGAAAGTCAACGCCCATCCTGTGAGATATTCTTGAAAACTCAAATGGCTAAATCCTAACGAATCTGTTGAAACGGGCAGCAGCAAGCCGCAATCGAATAAGCGAGGACCTATCTCAATATCTGATTCGTTGCGATGTAGATCAGTTAAAATACCGGGCAATTCATCATAGAGATCGGTTTTGGTAAATGTCCTGCCATGTTTTTGGAATAGACGCAAAGCAAGTTCAGCAAGAATGCGTTTTGTTGCGTTGCACCATGCCTCTTTATCACTTGTATTTTTGTTTCGTTCATATGCCCGATGGAGCACCGCATCAATGATGCCGCCATACATTTCCGCGCGGCTATCGGGCAGTTTATTATTGCTGACATAGATGTAGGTGACGAGGCTGAACAGCAGGGGGTTTTGTCCCCAGACCGCAACTTGCGGGTGTTCCGCCAATTTTTCCAAGAACACCGAGGGGTCGCGCATAGAAACATTTTGTCCTGCAAACAGCACTGGGGAAAATACCTTAAATAGATGCGCAGCCAGTGTTTTGCGCATCTCTGCGTCCATGGGTTTCAACTCCCACTCAGTGAACTGGCCGGAATAGAACTGCTTCCCTTGATAGTTTGTAAAGCGCGAGCTAATCACCCAAATGCCACCATATTGACCGGCATGCTGGTTAATCCACTTGATCACGTCCGGGCGCTGATTGCTGCGCACCTCGTCCAATCCATCCAAGCAGAGCAAGACATTGCCTTTTTGGAGTTCTTGCCACAGAATATTGGCATAGTCGGGATCAATCTCCCAGCCAATCAGCAAATCCCGCAAATAGTCAAGGAGGCTTTTTCCTGTTCGCGCCCAATCCGGCAAAGAAATGAAGATAGGGATGAGTGCGCTTTTCTTCTCCCGAAACTCCTGTATCTGATGGATTATCAAACGGTGCAGCAAAGTTGTTTTGCCGCTGCCGGGTCCGCCGAGCACTACCATACGGTGGCTTCCCGATTTTTCCAAAGCGTCCAGCTCATTGACAGCTTCAATACGCTGCGGCTGTGCGGTTTCTTGTTTGTGGCGGGCATGTTCACGCTCCAGCATCCGGCGCTTTTGCTCTTCCACATCCACCAGAGGCATATCCGGCGCTTTCCATTGTGCAAACTCATCCTCTAATGCCCTGCGTTCTCGATCCCGATCTTTGATTGTATCAGCACTCAACGGATCGCTGAGCATGCGCAATGGCTGGTAGACGGTATTTAGCTGTATCGTGCCTTTTGGGACAACCGGCAGTTCCACATAGTCATAGTTATCCTGCAACGCAGTAAACCATTGCTGTTGGGCCTTCTCGATATCCACCTGATGATCAATACCGATTTTATCTTTGATGGTACTTACATCTTGTCCCAACTCTTTGAGAGTTTCTCTATGTTGTTTAATGGATTCATCATGTTCTTGTGTTTTCTGGCGATGGGCATCTTGAGTCGCTTTCTCTCGGTTCTTTTCATAGCGCTGAATAAACAGCCCAACAGGGGCAAGTAACACAAGAATACTTGAAATAATATAAGAAGGAATTGGATAGGTGTTTATGATGGGCTGAAAGAATGCCCATGTTGTCAATGAAGTAAGAAAGGCAGACCAGCCATTTTGGAATAAGATCTGAATATCGCTGATAATGATAGAGCCGGCAATAGTGGCAACGATAAGCCACCACCAAGCAAGAATGGCGCGGAGCCATGGTGGCATCCAAGCAAAAAAATCTTTTGGTGTATTTGGCTCACTGGATGACGTCATATGAAAACGGTCCTCCGAATAACACGTTGAGAAGCTATCAATAGAACATATACTATTATACAAAGAAACGAATAATAAGTAAATATTCATTCTACGCAAAAGCAATGTGAATATATCACAAACTGTTTTGGGTCTCTAAATTGCTGATGAAGTATTTCAAAATATTTTTTGGTGGTGGCGGCGCAAAAACATATCTGGCGAGATATAGTATTTTCTCATCGAAGGGGAAAATACAGGCGTTTCTCAAACTTTTGTATAGGGCTGGCAGCGCCGATGAACACTGCTTCTATAATAAAAAAAACCAGAGAGCAATACAACTCTCTGGTTACTTTTTATATGCGCAAAAGCAAACTTATGTGCCGGGATACGCCTGCAATGTGTTGATGATATTCTGGAATGTTGCCTGCAGTTTAGAACCCATAGTTATAAGCGCAACTGCGGCGACGGCGCCGATGATAGCGATAATCAGCGCATATTCCACGATACTTTGTCCGCGTTGGGGATCTTTGCGTGATCCAAGTACATTTGAGATGGCAGTTATAGTAAATAATACTGCTCGATCGAATAGATTCACAATCAAACTCCTTCTGAATATTCGACATGTGGCGCACATATTTTATACGCTCTTGCAAACGCTTTATGTGTTTATGCGGCATATGTCTTTGGGATTCATCTTGACGCATATCTTTTACGCGAATTGCATGCCAAAAAGCTACTAATTTATCCGAATATAGCAAATAAACTACAGTATGCAAGTTTGTTTGTCTGGAATTGCCGCACAAGGATCAGCTCAGCCCAAAACTGCGCCTCTATTGGGTGGCGCAATCGGCTGTGGCTCCGGAAATATGGCGCGATCATATACAGTGTGCGCGTTCTTTTAAGAACGGTACAGTTGGCGGAAGTGTGTAGCGCTGTCGCTTTTAGTCATGCATTTTTATCTTATCTATAGTATTAATTTTGAATGCGCGGCCGATATTGAATAGCCTCGGCTAAGTGCGCCGGACCGATAGAAGCGGATCCGGCCATATCAGCAATGGTGCGCGCCAGCTTTAGCGTGCGGTGATATGCGCGCGCCGAAAGCTGCAATTGCTGTGCGGCGGCTTTCAGCAAGGTTTGCGCCGCCGGCTCTAACTCGCAATATTTGCGGATGTCGCCGGGTCCCATATCCGCATTGACAATGATGGATGTGCCGCGAAAACGCTCTGTTTGTGTTGTGCGCGCCGCAATAACCCGGGCGCGAATTTCGACGGATTTTTCATTTTGCGATTTGCCGGCAAGTTTATCATAATCAACCCGCGGCGCCTCGATTTGAATATCTATGCGGTCCAGCAGCGGCCCGCTGATACGCTTTTGGTACCGCGAAATAGTAGATGGTGTGCACACACATTCCCGAACCGGATCTGAATAATAGCCGCAAGGGCAAGGATTCATGGCGGCAATCAACATAAAATTTGCCGGAAAAGTAACACTGCCCTGCGCGCGCGAAATGGTCACAAACTTATCTTCTAGCGGCTGGCGCAGCACTTCCAGCACATTTTGTCCAAATTCGGGCAGTTCATCTAAA
>JAKAOI010000206.1 GCA_021812265.1 Chloroflexota bacterium
CTGAAGCGAAAGTCCTGACAATAGCTCTTGCCCAAATCACTTCCTGTAAATAATGCACAGTAACTATTATTGGAGATTCGGTTTATGGTAACCACGGCATTACCCTCCGCTCAAAAAGTATTACTACAACAGAAGCGAACAAAATCAGCTTTTGTAAGCTGGTTGCTGCACATTGACCGCTGGCTGCTGGCTACGCTGGCGGCGGCGATAATTGCCGGTATCAGCGCGTTTGGATATTATTTTGCGCACAATGATATTTTGCTCTATAGCGATTCATATTCGCATATGCTGATTGCCCGGCGTGTTATTGATAATGTTACCCCCGGGCTGGCGCAATTTGGCGCAGTTTGGCTGCCGCTGCCGCATATTATTATGATGCCGTTTATTTATTCGGATTATTTATGGAGAACGGGGCTTGCAGGCAGTTTTTCATCTATACCATGCTTTATCATTGCCGCGGGATACTTATACGCCGCCATAAACAGATTAACTTCAGATGGCAGAGCTAGTTTTCTGGGCAGTTTAGTTTTCATTCTAAACCCCAATATGCTGTATCTGCAGTCTACTCCGTTATCAGAACCTGTGCTGATTGCCACAATGACAGCCGCGGGATATTACTTTATTGTGTGGGCGCAGGAAGATCAGCAAAAATATCTTGTCGCCTGCGCTTTTACCACCCTATTAGCGACAATGGCTCGTTACGACGGCTGGCCGCTATTTCTGACGATGTGGGTACTTATCGGGATAATTGGCTTGAAACGCAAGCATACGTGGCAGCGTATTCAAAGCAACTACATTTTATTTACATCATTAGGTGGCTTGGGAATTGCTTTATGGTTTGTATGGAATATGGTTATCTTCGGAGATCCATTATATTTTCAGCATGGGCCATATTCATCTCAAGCGCAGCAAGCAAGCCTTATTCTTGCAGGCCAAGTTACAACATATCACAATCTGTTTCAATCAATCCGCTATTTTTTATATGATGTGGTTGAAACAATGGGACCAGCCTTGTTTGCGCTGGCGTTAATCAGCATGATTATCTACTTCGTTCGTAAACGTTTTTCAATAAATATGCTGGCTGCGTTACCTTTCCTAATAGCGTTTCCGTTTTATATATATGCGCTGTATGGCGGACAAGATATTATATTGGTTCCGGGCGCAGTTTCGGCAAACGCTGTGCATCAATTATATAATGCGCGGTTTGGCGTGGAAGCGCTGACACCTGCGGCGTTGTTTTTGGCGACTGCAATTAAACGATGGCCGCTGGGACAAATTGCTTTTATCATTATTTTAGCGGCGCAAACAATTATTACCGCCAACGGCGGCATTATTTCACTGCAAGATGGCCAATATGGCTTGTCTTGCTCACCAGTGCAGCCGGTAACAGGCTATTTAGCGGCGCATTATAATGGCGGATATATTCTCAATGATCCATATCAAACATTATTTAATTACGCTGGCGCGGGCCTAGATAATAAAGACGTAATCACACAAGGATCCGGGAAGTTATGGACAGAATCACTGCAAAATCCCGCAGGGTATGTTAGCTGGATTGTTACCAAACCCGGAGACGCGGTATGGAATGCTGTAAATGTAAACGGAAGCGCATTTACAAGTCAATTTCAACTTATGCTCACGCAGCCAAACGGTGTGCAACTCTACTATAGAGTTAACTCCGGGCAGATCACCAGCAAGCCGCTGCCATCATATGTGCAAACGACTCCCAACATTTGCAACGCCCATTCTTAAGCAGATATTTTGAGGTAAATAAACAGATATGAACTCTTTGACTAACTGCGCAATCAGCGTTATTACACCAACCCGCAATGAACGGGAAACAATAGCGCAGCTTTTGAATAAACTGCAAAGAGCGCTGACCGGCATTCCGGCAGAAGTTATTATTGTTGATGACAGCGATGATGATACTCCCGCCGTTATTAAACAAGTGACAAAAAAGATGCGCGGCTCTTTATCCATTCGCTGCATCCATCGTAAACCGGGACCGGAACGTGACGGCGGACTAAGCAGCGCCGTTTGCTTGGGACTTGCCGAAGCAAAAGCGGAGTATGCGGCAATTATCGACGCCGATTTACAGCATCCGCCACAGATGCTGCGCAATTTATATGAAGAGGCGCGCGAGCATAACGCAGATATTGTTATGGCAACACGATATAAATCCGGCGGAAGTTATGAAGGATTGGACGGAGCCGGTAGAAAATTCATATCTCTGGGCATGAAATGGACTGCAAAGATTTTGTTTCCCGAAACCTTAAAATCTGTCTCGGATCCGTTGGGTGGTTTTTTTCTCATTCGCAGATCAATTATCGATGGTGTGGAACTGCGCCCGATTGGCTATAAGATATCACTGGAAATACTGGTTCGAGGCAAATGGAATAGTATCCGCGAAGTTCCCTATCAATTTCATGCGCGCGCCGGCGGGCAAAGCAAATCTGACTTAAAACAAGGCATAATGGCGCTGCAGCATATGTGGCGATTATTGTGTGAGGCCCCGCAGGCAGCGCGTATTTGGAAGTTTTTGTTTGTTGGTTTCTGCGGCACAATTATCAATTTAGCAACTTTTACATATTTGTTGCATATAGGCGCGGCCGAGTGGTTTGCGTTGGTTATTGGGGCAGAACTGGGAACCCTGAATAATTTCACCCTTCATAATTTGATTACATGGAGAGATAAGCGCAGCACATCGCTTAGCGGTTTAGCGCAAAACGCTTTAAAATTCCATCTTTCCTCATCAATGAGCATTATTGCAAATTTTTTGTTGTATGCGCTGTTGCGTCATTTCATAGCTATCCCAATCATAGATAACGCTGTAGCAATTATGCTGGCTATGATCGTCAATTACACATTGGCGGATACATTTGTATTCGTCGATCGCGGCGCTATCAGTAAGATGTTCGCGGCGTTTCGCGGAAAGAAGGTTTTATCAGAAGACGCTCCGGCGACTTCGTTAGTTGAAGCGCAAACCGCAGGCGCACAAAAATAACATTGGCGCTTCACAAAACTTATTGCCGGCTATTTGGCAGGGACGCCAATAGTCGAGCTATCTCCTGCTTTTCTGGAGATCTGCCTCCACACGTTCTTTATATATTTTGCGCGCTGATCATACCAATAGAAATCGTAAACTTCAGCCCATTTTCGCTTTTCGCTTTTGCGTCTAATCTTCTTTCCAATTCGGTAAATATAATTTTTCGCAAATGAGTATCGGTAATGACACCGCGCCAGCCAATCATATAATGCAGCGCTACAACCGGTGAAGTAAAAAAGTCTCGGGCGTCTACAAATTCTATTGTGGTGTTTTCTGCGGCTTCGTGGACAAGCTGCAGCCCTGTTTGTTGAAATGCGGCGCGCATAGCCGCAATAGTGGGCCGATTTTTTATTAAATTAACCAGCGCTTCAGCATAAGAAGTCAGCGCCAAATCAGTTAATACTTCGTGGTAGAGATCTAAAAATTCCCGAAACGTTGTTTGCAGCGCGGCGGTACAAATTATCGTTCCATTTTCGCGCAGCAATCTGGTCATTACTGCTATGCTTCTTCCGTGGTCAGCAAAACTGCCATACCCTAAGTTGCTTGTAATAATATCAAAACTACTTTCGGGAAACTGCGCGTGAGCAATATCCACCGGTAAAAACACCACAGAGCGAAGCCATTGTTCTTGGGCTTTGCGGCGCGCCGATTCAACGCCAGATTCCCAAATATCTATTCCGGTAATATCCATATCGTTGCCAAGGTATCGCGCTAACTCAATGGCAGGATACCCAGTTCCGCACCCAACATCTAACACTTGTGCGTGAGAAGGCCGCGGTGTTACCAACAGCTCGCTGATGATAAAATGGCCAAATAACAATGACCACTGCGGCACAATAACCGAATCATACACATCTGCCATACCGGGTGTATTTAAATCAAAGGTTGCCGTTAAATAATCTGCGTCTAAAAACTGTTGAATAACTTGGGCAGCATGCTGAGACACCTGCGGGCTGCGCGCAACTAAGTTTTGCTGGACTTCAGGAAAGGCAGGAACAGATATTGCCTGATTTTTAGGGAATAACGGAGCGCCTGCCTGAGAAGTATTTTTAGGAAGCAAAGGACTGTCATCAAATCTTCTCATACAAATTCCATCCGACACATATTATTTTGTTGGTGTTGCTGTTAAAGATGGTGTTGCCGAAGATTTTGCTTTTGCCGTCGCAGTTGGAGACGGTGTAGGCGTAACCGCCGGAGCAATAACAGCAAATGAAACTGTATCAGATAACGTATTGTTATAATAAATTTGCGCATAGCCAAACCCCACTTGAGGTATGTTTACCTGAAAGTATACATATGTTGGGTTGGCGGTAGTAAGTGTGGCGGCGCAACACTTAGGGTTCAGCGTTTCTAAGCTTTGTGTTACTTCCGAAGAGTTGAAGAACCAGCGGATGGTTACATTATCACCAACCTTTGATTTTTGCTCTATGCGCAAAACGACATAAATCGTTTCATCATTTAAAAACGTCGCCTGTGTATTGCCGATAATAAGATTGCCAAATGTATTTTTGGATACGCTGTTTGTTGTAATAATGGTTGTTATGGCTGGGTTTGGCGCTGACGCAGGCGTTACTAAGGTTTTGGCGCCGGTGTACACTGTGGGCACGGATAAAAGCGGTCTTGTAGATGTATTGGGTTTGGAAAATCCCAATAAATTATTTACTCCGGGAATTACATTGGTTTTAATTAAATACGCGCCTAATCCGCAAACGCCTAAAAGTAAGATTAACAGACTTAACACACCACTAATTACCCGCCAGCGGGATGGCCTCGGCCCTTTACGCTCTTCTGTAGCAGGGATAAATGATGGCCTGCGAATACCCAGCGCTTGTTCTTCTTCTTCAGTTGGCAGCGCAGGCAGCATGCGTTCTTGAATCGGCGCCATTATTGATTCTGCCGACGGTATTTGGATTAATGATAAATCATCACGTTGAGCATAACTTTGATTGGGATTGCCACGCGGCCGTGAAGGTGTTTGACTGGCGTTGCCCCAGCTTGTGCTGCTTGGATTGCCACGCGGCCGTGAAGGCGTTTGACTGGCGTTGCCCCAGTTTGAGTTGTTAGGATTGCCACGCGGCCGTGAAGGCGTTTG
>JAKAOI010000207.1 GCA_021812265.1 Chloroflexota bacterium
ATCGGAAGGTGCGGCTGGATCACCTCCTTTCTAGAAGTTCGTTTCTCCTTTCCGAGAAACCTTCAGGTCGGTCTCCTTTTTTCCCGCTCTTCTCTCTCTCTTGCCTCTCTTCCTTTTAACAGTTCAGGTTTTTTTACCTAAGCTGTTTTTTTTTGCCTTTTTTCAATCCTAAACCGTCAGCGCAACAACCACCCGCATTTAATATCTGCGCTTCTGCAGCGCGCTCCGGCAAATTATAAAGGGAATTGTTCTCGCCGCAAAATATCTTTTTAGCAAGAACTATAAAAAGACAGCAATAAAAAAGGGAGCTTTCGCCCCCTTTACTGAGATACAAAATATCTCTAACCCATTTGTGTTATTTCAAGACTTCAACTTGAATAGTCCATGATCCTTCGCTGGTAACATCTAAATATACACGCCCTCCTTGGTATTCATTCGTCGTTCCTGTCGTGTTGCTGCTCTGACATATTGTATTTATTGCGCCAAAATCTAATGGTGTTGTATCAGGATTATCAACATCAGCCATCAAGTTGTACTGGCCGCCAAATGAAGAACTGGGATCACAAGACCAAACTATACGCCACGAATCAGGTGTATTAAACAAAGATGTTTTCTCATCACCATTGCCGGTGAATGTTTGAACCACCGTCCATACCGGTGTGTGTGTCGCAGTCGCTGTGGGCGCCGGTGGATGTGTTGCAGTCGCTGTTGAATTTGGTGATGTAGTTTTTTGGGATTTCTGTGTTTGATTGGTTGTATTGGCGTTCGTCTGTCCAGATGTGTTTCCGGTATTTGCATTGCTTTCTACTGAGCCGACTATTCCAATGATTACAAAAACCAACGTTGCAATCAGCCATACCGGCATTGTAATTTTTTGAACTAGAAATTTTCTCATAACACACTCCATTGTTTTTTCTTGCGGAAATGATTTCCTACAAGTATATTCTATCCGTCGTCGCAAATAACGGAAATGGAGTGTGTTATTTATTGGTTAATCAATTTGTTTGATGATGATTATATCGCTTTGATATGGGCCGCGCTTCGGCAAGGCTTGTTCTACACCTATATGCATTAAATAGGAGCCGCTGCGTATATATTCTGCCGCGCCGCTCTGTTTTACCGCATATAACTTGTTCTCCGCTAAATCACACAGCCGAATTGGCGGAATAGAAGTTCCATACGCCGTATGTTTGCGAAATAAAAACAACGCTATTTCTTTTTTATACGCGCATTGAATGGCTGAAATACCGGATTTCCAAGAACAAAGCAACGTAAAATTCCCATTTTGGGCAATATTCCGTACAGTATTTTTATAGAACTCTACCGCGGATTGCAATTCAAAATAATCTGTCTCAGATAAACGATCGATTGCAGCGCCTATAGCCATATTGCCGAGCATAGCGGCGTGCGCGCGAAACCGCATAGGAATTTGTGATCGTGTTAGAAAATTTGGCGCATCAGTTACCCAATTTTGCATGACCCGACCGGGTAAATAGCGCATATATCCTTCAAACATCGTCAACCTGTCATCCGCATCGGTATTATCACTCAGCCACACCTGATCGGCCCGACGCAATATTTCATAATCAATACGGCCGCCGCCGCTGGCGCACGATTCTATGCGCAACTGCGGAAACACAATGCGCAGGCGATCCATTATTTCATATACCGCCAAAGTGTGCCGAATCCAAATCTCTTTGCCAAGCTCGGGGTGTTCCGGCCAGCCGGGTTCGCTGATAGGCCGATTCATATCCCATTTCATATAATCTACTGTGTTTTGCCCAATCAACGCCACTAATTGCGCATAGATATATTCTTTCACATCATTTCGGCACATATTCAACACTAACTGATTGCGCGACTCACTTCTGCGCCGCCCGGCGTAATGATACACCCATTCCGGATGGGCGCGATATAAATCACTATCCGGATTCACCATTTCCGGCTCAACCCAAATACCAAATTGCATGCCGAGTTCATGCGCGCGCTGAGCTAATAGCCGCACACCATTGGGAAATTTTACAGGGTCTGCTGTCCAGTCTCCCAATCCCGCATGATCGGAATTGCGGCCGCAAAACCAGCCATCATCCATTACAAAAAGCTCGGCGCCCAAATCTGCTGCCGTTTCCGCAAGCTGCATCTGCTGCTGTTCGTTTACTTGAAACGCCGCCGTTTCCCAGGAATTAAATAGTATAGGAACGGCAGTATGTTTGTGTGTTTCCGGCAAAATATGTTCGCGCGCGTGCGACGCCAGCAATTGGCTTGCTTTGCTTTGCGAGGTGGCATAGACGCCAAAAAATTGCGGTGTTACCCATTCTTGATCGTTTTGAAGCGTCCATTCGCTGTCAAAATCATGAACGCCCCCAGTAACGGTTATTAAATTGAATATTGATTGAGTAACACGCATTATCCATGAGCCGCTCCAACCCAACGAAAAAGCCCAAACATTGGGACTGGTTTCACATTCCAGTAACATATATGGCGCATGCGTAAATCCGGTTATTCCCGAACGAGACTCCAGCGTCACCGTTTGCGGGGCCAATGTTGTAACATATTGCTGAACTTCTCTGCCCCACGCGCCCGCCAGCGTAGTCATTTTAACCGGTTCCATCATCCGCGGCAAGTTCCACGCGGCAGAAAACATTCTTGTCAGAGTTATTGGCGTCGTTCCGATGTTTTTGATAATGACGCTGCGGGCAATTACATCGTTAGCAATATCTGCTTGGTAGCGTAATGTTATCTGCAATTGCGCTATAGAATCTTCCATAAAAAGCAGCAGAACAGGGCGCTGTGAATCAGAATCATCAATAGTGTATGCGGTATTGCGGCATTCAATGTGCCGCGAACCATCAGACAATATTGCCGCCAGCGCAATTTCGCCATAACGCATGCCGCTGTATGTGGGATATTCTTCGGGAGAATTGCTCAGCGAAGTGTCATGAGAACTTGCAGCGGTAGACAATTGCGCATTGGGAACATCCTCAGCGCTGGATAAGCGTGCGCCCCAATAGACATTAAGCAATAATCCGTCGGCAGAGCCGATGACATATGATGTGTGCGCTGTTGTGATACACCAAAGGTTTCGCTGCTGAATGACGGTAATACCTGTATCCATGTATGTTGTTCCAATTGCAGATTAAAATATATGCGCGGCGTTCAGCATTGCAGACGCGGCGGCTTCTACGGCTTCCGGAGTTATCCCTTTCATACATATGGGATTGCCAAACCGGCATTCCGCCGTATCAGATGGATCGTAGCAAGGCGCGCACCATATTTTATTCCAGATATAGCGTGTGTTTGGCCCCTGGGGGCCATATATTTCCGGATCTGTTGGGCCATGCAGCGCAAGAGTTAACGCGCCCGCAGCAGCGGCAATATGCGAAGGGCCGCTGTCGGCGCTGATAAGAATAGCGCAGCGCGCGCTGAGCGCAATCAGCTCGGTTAGTGATGTGGCGCCGGTTAAAGAAAAAACCCCGTGTTTGCTCTGCATTTTTGCAATGGCTCGTTCCGCCAAAGGCGCATCTGCTTCGGCTCCAATCAGCGCAATTGCGGCTGAAGGATATTTTGCGCGCAGTTTATCTGCCAGCGCAGCCCAATATGGAATTGGCCAACGTTTGGCTGTGCCATTGCCGGAACCTAAATGCAAAGCAATCAGCATATCAGCGGCGGCAACGCCAAACTGAGCCAAAAGCAGTTGAAGCCGCTCAATATCATCTTGCTCCGGCGTTAGAATTGCCGCGCTGGGCAGCCATTCTGGCGCATTGGGAACAGCGGCATGGATAAGCTGCAAACAATATTGTGATTCATGCTGCCGCACAGAATATCGGCCGCCGGGCAGGGAATTCGTTACAAAAAAAGGATACGCTTCTTGCGTGTATCCATACCGTTTTTCCGCGCCGGATATCAAAGCCAATATACTGGCCCAATCTCCGCTCACACTCAACGCGAGATCATATTTTTCCGCCCGCAAAGTTTTCCGCAAACAATTTATTTCTTTCCACACAGCAGCAGAAAACGGTTTGCTAAGCCATGAATTGGGATTGCATATGAGCACATGTGACAGATCTTTATGCCGCTGAATAAGCTGAGCGGGAGCGGGAGTGGTAAGCATATCGATTTGCGCATCGGGAAACGCTTGGCGTAATACATACACGGCAGGCAATGTCATAACAACGTCGCCGATAAAATCAACGCGAATAACAAGAATTTTTTTTTGCTGGCTGCTTTGCTTATGAGGGCGCAATTGCCGCCACAGTTTTTCCCAAATAAATATACCCAAACCAACGCATGTGAAGAGAAAACGCAACACTGTTTGCGCCGATTTTTTGATTATTTTTTGTGTCTGTCTCTGCGCAGAACTGCTTTTTATATATCGATAGCCATCTTCATCAAATTGCCGGCTGAATGAATCAATCATAAGGTATCAGCGCGGCTGTTATGACTGAGGCGCCGGGCCAATTGCAAACATAATGGTTCCTTCAGCAACTAAAGCGCCATCTACTGTTGCTTTTGCCTTTCCCTTGCCAAATGTTTCACGCAGCTGCAAATCTTTCATTTCCATAGTCAGCGTATCACCCGGGACTACCTGCCGGCGAAACCTCCAGCCATCAAGCCCGGTTAAAAACGCAATTCTTCCTTGGTATTCGGGTTTGCCAAGTAAATAAACCGCGCCAAGTTGTGCGCAAGCTTCTACAATCAATACACCAGGCATAACCGGATACTCCGGAAAATGTCCTTGAAAAAAAGGTTCATTGCCGCTTACCTGTTTATACCCATATATGCCTGTTTCAGTGATCTCGGTGACGCGATCGACCAATAAAAACGGATATCGATGGGGCAGAATTTTTTGTATTTCGGAAAAAGAGAGCATGAAGTATACCTTTCTGATTAATGAAATAGCTACATTTGCGTTATATCATGATTATGAAGGCTGTGTCTACCGAGTGACGACTCCCCATGGGAAAACCCAGGGGCTTCTAGGACGCAAGGCCCAAGCACGCTCGTCCACGTGCCAAGATATTCAAAGCAGCATTCACATCTCTATCAAGAATCAATCCACA
>JAKAOI010000208.1 GCA_021812265.1 Chloroflexota bacterium
GATCTAAAGATGAAACCGGTAAATTGGTGTACGCGCTGGATACAATGGTCCGTAATCTGCGAGATATCGTACAAAATGTGCAAACATCCGCCAACACACTGGCCGAAACTTCTATGCAAATTTCGGAAAGCGCCGACCAGACCGGATCCGCCACCGAACAGGTGTCGCGCACCATTCAGCAAGTAGCGCAAGGGGTGCAAGATCAAGCAACGCAATTGACATCGATCTCTTCCGAAGCCGAAAAATTGCGCGAAACCGGCCAAATTGTGGTCACATCTGCCGCCGACAGCAGCAAAATTGCAACCGAAAGCTCGCAAATTATTAAAAATACCCTTCAAGGCATGCAAATAGTGCAAAATGATGTCAATGGAGCAGCAACACAACTGGGCGTGCTGGCAGAGAAATCGCAGGCTATCGGCGCTATTACCACATCTATTTCGGATATTGCCGACCAAACAAATCTGCTGGCGCTCAACGCCGCTATTGAAGCCGCCAGAGCCGGCGAACATGGCCGCGGTTTTGCGGTGGTGGCAGATGAAGTTCGAAAACTTGCAGAACGTTCATCCAGCGCAACACAAGATATCGCCAAAATTATTGAAGAGGTTCAGGCGCAGGTTCAGGTTGTTGCAAAAACAATGGAAAAAGGCGCCGCAAGTGTTACCGAAATTACCGAGCGCTCAGCGTCTGCCGCAGAATCGCTGCAAAATATTTTGAACTCGATGAACAGTGTTATCAACCATGCAGAAAATGTTCTGCAAAGTGTCAATAACGTCAGTAAATCAGTCAGCTCCGTTGCCAGTGTCAGCGAGGAAAATAGCGCCGCCGCCGAGGAAGTTTCTGCCGCCACTGAAGAAATGGCTGCGCAGGTTGAAGAAACGGTTGCCGCTACCGGCCAGTTGACAGAGCTTTCAGAACAACTGCAGGAAATGATGCAGAAATTTAAATTGTCAGAAAATGACACACCTACGCAAAAACTGACCCTTGTAGCTAAAAAGCCCGTCGCTCAGCGTAAATCAGTGTATAAAAAGGCCGCATAATCCATCTGCTTTGTGTGTGTATAAGACAGCCGAGAATATTTTCTCCGGCTGTCTTTTTGCTGTTTGTGGTAACAGCCAATGCATTCAACACCACCGCCTGCGACTGCGCGCCGCCGCTATGCCGGCAGCAGTACAATAATGGCGCGCATATGGGACATATGTATCTTGACAAAAACTGACTCTATGTCGTACTATATATTTAGCTTACCAAACTAATTAATTTTTTCCGATTTAGTATGGTTCGCAGGAGATGATAATGGATACTGCGCAGCAAGATGATGAAACTACATCACAGAAACTCGTCCGTTCTGTTATGCAATTTAACCGATATTTCAGCCAATACAGCCGCGCTGAAATGCATCAGCGGTTTAGTGGGATTAAACCCAGCGAAATAGCAATTTTGTTTATGCTTCATAAGTTTGCTCAAAAAGGCGCCACCCCCATGAAAATTTCTGATATCAGCAAACATATGCATGTTACCATGCCCACTATTACCCAATTGCTGAAAGGTCTGGAAACAAACGGATTGATAGAGCGCAAAAAAGATCCCGATGACAAGCGCTCGTTTGGTATTCAGATGACCACAAAAGGAACAGAAGCTGCGCAGCAAGCTGAAAAAGTGTTCGTGATGGGTTTTCAGCGCTTAACAGATTATTTGGGTGAGGAACAAAGCCTGCAATTAGCAGAATTGATGCTGAAAGCGTCAATATATTTTCAAAAATGGGATATGTGCGGGCATACAGTGCAGCACGATGGAGACCACCAAGCATGATTAAGATTTTACGTTTTTTAAAGCCATACAGATTACCGTTGCTAGTTATTATTGTTCTGGCGTTTGGTCAATCAATGGCAAACCTATATTTGCCGAATTTAATGGCAAATATTGTTGACGTTGGTATTGTAAACAAAGACACGCCTTATATTTGGCGAACCGGCGGTTTAATGGTCTTGGTTACTTTGGGCGGCGTACTCGCCGCAATCATCGGCGTATACTTTGCGTCCAGAACCGCAACACTATTTGGTAAAGATATCCGCGCCGCGCTGTTTAAACATGTGCAAAAATTTTCTTTGCATGAATTTGACACCGTAAGCGCTTCTTCATTGATCACACGCACAACCAATGATACCACTCAGGTGCAGCAAGTAATGGTAATTATCCTAAATATTATGATTACTGCGCCGTTTACACTCGTTGCCGGTATTATTTTGGCGGTAAATCAAGACGCGGCGTTGTCTTGGATTTTAGTGGTGATGATTCCCGTTGTAGTGGGAGCCATTCTTTTGCTGATGACCCGCGCTATACCGCTGTTTATGAGTATGCAGAAAAAGCTGGACAGATTAAATTTAGTGGTAGATGAAGGATTGACCGGTGTTCGGGTAGTGCGCGCGTTTGATCGCCAAAAAAGCGAGGAACAGCGCTTCGACGGCGGCAACTCCGAATTAACTGATATTGCGATTCGGGTAAATCAGCTGATGGCCTCGATGATGCCGGTTATGATGTTTAGCTTGAACATTACCAGCATTGCCATTTTATGGTTCGGCGGCCAACGAATTAATAACGGACAAATGCAGGTCGGCGCGCTGATAGCCTTCTTGCAATACGCCATGCAGATTCTCTTCTCGCTGCTTATGGTTTCTATGATGTTCATCATGATACCGCGCGCCGCCGCTTCTGCAGACCGTATTAACCAAGCGCTGGCCATTACACCCGAAATTGCCGATCCGGCGCAGCCCGAAGCGTTATCCGATTCGGCCGGCTATGTCGAATTTAAAGATGTTTCATTCAGCTACCCCGGCGCCGAAGAAAACGCAATTTCCAACATTTCTTTCAAGGCCGCGCCCGGTGAAATGACCGCAATTATCGGCGGCACAGGATCCGGCAAGTCTACCCTTATTAATCTCATTCCGCGGTTTTATGATGTCGGCGGCGGTAATGTGCTGGTAGACGGTGTTGATGTGCGCAATATGCGGCAGGAAGATCTGCGGCAAAAAATTGGATATGTGCCGCAAAAAGCCGTTTTGTTCAGCGGCACAATCGCCGAAAATATCCGCTATGGCAATCAGAACGCGACTGATGATGAAATGCGCCGCGCCGCCGATATTGCCCAAGCAACCGAATTTATTTCCACTATGGAAGATACATTTGATTCGTATATTTCCCAAGGCGGCACAAATGTTTCCGGCGGACAAAAGCAGCGGCTTTCCATTGCGCGGGCGCTGGTAAAAAAACCCGAAATTTATATTTTCGACGAAAGTTTTTCCGCGCTGGACTTTAAAACCGACGCAAAATTACGCGCGGCGCTGCGCACAGAAATTAAAAACTCTACCGTGTTTATTGTTTCACAGCGTGTCAGCACAGTTATGTCGGCAGATCGCATCATTGTTTTAGACGAAGGCCGAATAGCAGGTATGGGAGATCATAAAACCCTGATGGCCAATTGCGATGTGTATCGCGAGATTGTTGCAACACAGCTAACACCGGAGGAAATTGCATGAGCAACCAACCAAATAACCGACAACGCGGCGGCGGCCCAATGGGCGGCGCTTGGGGCGCTATGGGCCGGCCGGTTGAAAAAGCAAAAGATTTTAGGGGCACAGTCACGCGGTTATTCATGTACTTTCGCCCGCAAAGTTTTAAATTGGCGATTGTGCTTATTACCGCAATCATCGGCACAGTATTTAATATCGTCGGCCCCAAAATTTTGGGTTTGGCGACTACCAAACTGTTTGACGGCTTGCTGGCCAAATATACCGCAATGCGATTTGGTCTCCCTGCCCCGGCGATAGACTTTCACTATATCGCCACGGTGTTGCTGATATTGCTGGGACTGTACGTCATCAGCGCAATATTTTTGTACATTCAGCAATATGTAATGGCCGGCGTTGCGCAAAAAACCATGTATACCATGCGCAAAGAAATCGATGAAAAATTGTCGCGGCTGCCGCTGCGCTATTTCGACACCAAAACACACGGCGAAATTATGAGCCGCGCCATTAATGATATGGATAACCTGAGCACAACACTGCAGCAAAGCATTACCCAAGTTATTGTCTCGGCGGTAACACTCATCGGCGTTATTGTGATGATGCTGACAATCAGCCCATTGCTGAGCTTAATCATCTTGCTTACACTGCCGTTAAGTCTGTTAGTTACCATGGGCGTGGCCAAGCGATCGCAGCAATATTTCCGCGATCAGCAGCGTTCACTGGGTGAATTAAACGGCCACGTAGAGGAAATGTATACCGGCCATAAAATTGTGAAAGCGTTTGGCCGGGAACAAGAAGCAATGGAAGAGTTTGACAGACGCAATCAAAAATTATATGAAGCCGGCTGGAAAGCGCAATTTGTATCAGGCATTATTATGCCGGTGATGCGGTTTATCGGCAACATTGGTTATGTGTTTGTTGCCATAGCCGGCGGCATTCTTGTTACGCAAAACGCATTGGCCATCGGCGATGTTCAGGCGTTTATTCAATATGCGCAGCAATTCACCCAACCCATTACACAACTTGCCAACTTTGCCAACGTTATTCAGTCTGCGGTAGCCTCTGCAGAGCGCATTTTTGAGCTGCTGGATGAAACAGAAGAGATACCCGACGCCACAGACGCTATAGAGCTGAAACAGCCACAAGGCGCGGTGCAGTTTGAGCATGTGCGGTTTGGATACTCGGAAGACGCCATTTTGATGGAAGATATGAATATCGATGTGCATCCCGGACAGATGATTGCCATCGTTGGCCCAACCGGCGCCGGAAAAACCACCTTGGTAAACCTGCTGATGCGGTTTTATGAAGTGAACGGCGGCGCTATTAAAGTGGATGGTGTTGATATCACCAACATTAAACGCGACAGCTTGCGCAAAACATTTGGCATGGTTTTGCAAGACACATGGCTGTTTGAAGGCACTATCCACGATAATATTGCCTATGGCAAAGAAAACGCTTCGGATGATGAAATTATTCGCGCCGCAAAAGCTGCGTACAGCGATCACTTCATCAGAACACTGCCCGAGGGATATGG
>JAKAOI010000209.1 GCA_021812265.1 Chloroflexota bacterium
CCACAGAAATATGAGCATTATCGGTGGCGCTTGGCTCCGGAATATATTTATTGCAACGCTCTTTGGGACCATCGAACAATTCATCACCGCAAGCGGCCACCACTGCCTTGCCCGATCCAACACTGCTCTCGTATACCGGCTCCGGAATCACGACAAAATATCCCGCCGCGTGGCAGATAAAATCTGCTGATATTGTTGTAGGCGGCTCTGCCTATTCTGCGACCTATTTCCAAGACCCTAAATATAGCAAAATCAATTACATCATTCTTTCTGGCAGTTCTGCGTTGGGAATAACAGCTGTTCCTGTGGCTTTGCACTATTTTGGCTGCGAAAACTATATTGAAACCTCGGCGGCGTTTAGCGCATTGATTAATGGCAAACTTTGGAGACGTATAACAGGAGCTTGCACATTTGCGACTAACACATCGGGAGTGACAGACACTGTTTTTATCACTTCCGGCAATAAAAGTTATCTTGCGATATTTTTGGCGCCGAAGCTATTGGTTACCAAAACATTTCGGAATTATGAAACGTTGATTATGCATACGTTATCAATTTCGTTGATCTAGTGCGCCATATCTTACAGAACCGGAAGAATTGACAATGGAAATGCCCAAAACGCTTGCTTCTGCCGCTAAAATGCTGAAGTTAGGGCAAATAAGCAGCAGAGAATTAACTCAGCATTTTTTGCGCGTTATTGCGCAGCGCGATGGCGATATTCAGGCGTTTCTTACCGTCCAAGCAGAGGAAGCGCTGCATATGACAGACGCAGCCGATTTGGCGTTGCGCGCAAATACGCCGGTTAGCCCTTTGTGCGGCATACCTATTGCTCTGAAAGATTTATACGCAACACAAAATTTGCGCACCACGGCAGGCTCACACGTTTTGGCAGAAAATATTCCCCTGCGCGACGCAAGTTTGGTGAGCAAACTGCGCGACCAAAATGCTGTTTTGCTGGGTAAAACAAACACACATGAATTTGCTTGGGGCACGTTTACTCCTCCAACAAAAAATCCCCGCAGCCTTGCGAAAATTTCGGGAGGTTCCAGTGGTGGATCTGCCGCCGCTGTTGCCGCCGGTATGTGCTTGGCCGCATTAGGAACGGATACCGGCGGTTCGATACGCATCCCTGCGTCATTTTGTGGCGTTACAGGTTTTAAGCCGACATTTGGCGCGCTTGCAACGCAAGGCATAATCGAGCTAAGCGCCTCACTGGACCACGCCGGCCCAATTGCCTGGACAGCGGAAGATTGCGCGATATTGTTTCATGAATTGGCTGGCAGAACACCGGAGCCAGATTTTTATTCAGATGATTTGCCTCCGATTCGGATTGCTATTTTGGGTGGTATCTGGCAGACTTTGGCGGAGGATGCAATATATCGCGCTGTGCAATCTGCCGCGCTGCAATTTGAAGAACATATATCAGCCAAACATATCCATATTGAAACACTCCAACCCGTTCAAGAAGATGATCTGAATGAGCTGCTGAAAACTTATCGGATTATTCAGGGATTTGAAGCGGCGGCGTATCACCGGCGCAATGGCTGGTATCCGCAGCAAAAAGCAAAGTATACGGCAATGACGCTGGAATATCTTGAAAGAGCGGTTGAAATTACGGCGGCAGAATATGCCGCCGCGTTGGAAGCGCGCCGTGTATTTGTAGAGCATTGGAATACAGTAACCGCACGCTATGATATTTTATTGGCTCCGACTATGGCGATTTCTCCTCCGGATATCGCAGAAACCGAGCAGATACCCCGCCGCAATGAATTGAGCAGAATTCAGCTTTCCTTTACGTTTCCGCTGAATATGTGTGGCGTTCCGGCGCTGACCGTGCCTTGCAATACATCGGAAAATGGTTTGCCGATAGGTTTGCAAATCATCGGGCGCAGAAACCATGATGATCTGACCTTGCGCGTTGGACGCATTTTTCAAAATTACAACAATTATTCGCCCAATCCGGTTTTTACTGCATATTAATTTTGCAGATCACCAAGATCAGGGCTTTCGCTTCAACATAGAACATTGGGGATGTACAAGAGGCAGGCGTCTCTTGTATGGGGTTCTGGGGTGTCCCCCCAGACCTCCCACTGTTTCAGATACGAGAACCATGCGCTTTTCTTGCAAGCGAAAGTCCTAAAGATATTTTGTCGGAACGCTCATGAAGCATTGAATGGCGCAAATTATGTGTAAAATCGCACTTAATACCTGCTGCTTCATGCTATAATTTGAAGAATTATAGAATAAGCCGACGGTTTTATAATAACGCTCGTAATGTATTGGGGGGATCGCGTTTGGAAGAATTTGCAGAATTGGCGCGGCGTGCGCTGCAAACGTTTACCACAAAAAATGTATCGGCAGTATTAGCACTATTTGCTGAAGACGCAATTATGATTGATCCACATTATCCTGAACCGGAAATGCGGGGAAAGGCGAGTATTCAGCGTGGTTTACTTTGGGCTTTCGGCAACATTGAAACATCAGAATTTACTATTCTTCGTACATGGTCCGAGGCGTCTCAACCATATGGTGTGATTGAAGCCGACACACACCATGTATTTCATGGCGGGATAAAACTGCATTTTGCGCAAGTGTTTATTGTGGAGTACCAAGCAAATCTTATTTATCGTCTTCAGTCGTTTCCGTCTCATGGTCCGCCTGGGCTGCCTGGTTTGTCAACCGGAATAACACGGTTGTGGTGGCGTCTTTCCGGAAAAATAAAGTAACTTTTCTCTAGCCTATTTCGTATTGATTGAAAGAGGAAATTTTTATGGACAGTGTTTCAGCGCAGCAGGCGCATCGCGAGAGTATTATTATTGATGGCTTAAACGCCAGTTGGTTTTTTGATCCGCTGGTTTTGCAAAAATTACAGCAAGGCGGGGTAACTGCGGTAAACGCCACAGTTGCCGCGTGGCATACCCCAACTGAAACGCTGATGATGCTGGGAAATGTTTTTCAGCTTTTCCGGCAATATTCGAGCCTTATTACACAAATTTATTCTGTAAGCGATATTGGTGAAGCAAAATGGCAGCAGAAAACCGGTATTATATTAGGGTTTCAGGATTCAGCGCCGTTGGGAGACACCGTTCAACTGCTGGCAGTGTATCAACAATTAGGTGTGCGGGTTATCCAATTAACCTATAATTTTAAAAATAGTGTTGGCTGTGGCTGTATGGAGCCAGCCGACACCGGTTTAACTGATTTTGGCAAAAATGTTGTTGCCGAAATGAACCGTTTAGGGATGCTGGTTGATCTTTCGCATTGCGGATATAAAACAACGTTAGACGCCATTTACGCTTCATCTAAACCAATAGCGATAACGCACGCCAACCCTAAATCGTTGTGCAATATTCCGCGCAATAAAACGGATGAGGAATTGAAAGCAGCGGCAGAAAGCGGCGGAGTGATTGGTTTGGTTGTGTTTCCGCTCATGCTTACAGGGCAAGCGTCAGCAGATATTGAAGATTATTTTCGCGCAATCGATACGATGGTAAATCTTGTTGGTATAGATCATACGGCGCTTGGCCCGGATTTTATGGAACAAATGCCGCAAGAGATTGCGATGCAGGCGTTGGATGGGCTGCCGCCGGAAATAAGAAGCTCGTTTATTACTATGCCATTTACTAAGGGCTTTTCAACCATTGCAGAAATTGCTCATGTTACCGAGGTCCTTTTTCGGCATGGGTACGCATTGGAAGATGTCCAAAAAATTATGGGAAGAAATTGGCTGAAACTGTATGAATCGGTTTGGACGTAGCGGTTTTTTTTCGACGCCATGTAATACGCGCCGCAAGCGAAAGCCGCAGGTTTCCTATTTTGCTGCAGTGGCGCTGTTGTTATGTTTAGCGTCACTGTCCGCTTGCAGTTTTCCCGCTGCGGCAACCACCCAAGCCACTGCATTGCCAACTGCGACATATACGCCGGAGCCGGTTATTACCGGTACAGGCACAGCGTTTATCTATGCGGCGCCTTGCAGCGGCAGTTTATGGAACAAGAACATTATAACAGTTATTGATACCTCTATTCCATTGCCGCCGGAAACGGTTGGTGGGCTGTTAGAGGATTTTCCGCCGGTTAACGGCTGGATTGGGTATTACACCCGGCTGTGTACCGGAGCGCCCTATGCTGTTATTCAGCAATATGAAACCGCCAAGCTGGAAGCTGCCGGCTGGGCGTATGTCAATCCTCCCTCACTGTGCCCCTGCGGCGGCGGACTGGTTTGGTCTAAACCAAGCGATCCACGGCTGATTGTATTTGATAGTCATCCGGCGGAGATTGGGGCAGATACGCAGTGGGGCATAACTATCTATAAAGCCGGATCATGAGCGCGCATCCCATATCAAGGTTTTGCAGGCATGGCAGAATTTGTGGAATATGTTTAAAGTATAGTTAGGATCTTCGTTTTAGCATGGAAAATCGGGGATGTACAAGGGACAATGCCCCTTATGGGGTTCTGGGGTGTCCCCAGACCTCCCTTTGTTGCAATACGAGACATTGCTTCTCTTGCAAGCGAAAGTCCTAATAGGAAAGAAAAGGATACATAAGAGTTATGCAGCCAAACAACACAAGAAAAAACACGGCAGCGTTGCTGAGTTTTATTGTAGGCATTACTGGTTTAGGCTTAGAAATTATTTTTTTTGCAACACGGATTTTGCCGGCGGCGAATTTTTTATTAATTATGATTCCAATCGGATTTTTTTTAGCTGTGTTGGCCGTTATTTTCGGTATTATAGCGCTTATTCAAATGCGGCGTATTGGTTCTGTATCGAATAATCGGTGGATGGCGATTGTTGGTATGGTCATTGGGTTTTTGACGAGTTTATTTGATATTCTGCTGGTTTATGCGCTTATTTTAGCGCTGCGGTCTTTTTCATAAGCTAGTAGTTTGAAGATTGACAAAAAATAGGCTTTAGCCGCGCAAGCCGCCACCCTTGAGGGTGTGCAGTAAGCGGTATGGCTTTAGCCCTTGCGTATCACACTAACATGTTGTATCATGAAACCGTGAACAAAGAGTCTAG
>JAKAOI010000210.1 GCA_021812265.1 Chloroflexota bacterium
GTATGCGCCTTTCATATCATTTCATTATTTTTTGCGGCAATTGAATGATTGAAAAATTTGTAAGCTTACATGTATTTCGATATTCTAGACGCTTAAAAAAACAATATGTTCCCAAACCTCATAATAAGTATCATCAAGTGGCCCAATGATTTAAAAATAGCTCTCAACCATCTTATTACGCTATTCCGATGCATCATCTGCGCGCTGCTCCAACAGCTGCATTGCAACAAATCGAGCGGAAGAAGCATATGCTTTTGCGGATGAAACGCTCAATAGTTCTTTTTCCGGCCAGCGCAATGCGGTTAAGCGTCCGCCAAATACACAGCCGGTGTCAATATTTATGGTGTTATGCAACCAACACGCCGCAAGCACAGGTGTGTGCCCATACACAACCGTTGCAGCGCCGCTATAATTTGCCGCCCAATCTAACCGCTCCGGCAAGCCATACTCATCGGTTTCGCCGGTCGTATCGCCATACAGCGCAAACTCGCGCGCTTTCTTGGTATTTTTTCCATGCATTTCTTGCGGAAGCCCGGCGTGCGCTACTACCAAATTTCCCTCATCCAACACATAGTGATAGGGCGTTTTAGCCACAAAATCGCAAAATTGCAGCGTCCAACGTAACTGCTCATTCTCCGGAAGCTGCTGCAGCTGATTAAGACTTATCTGCATATTATGCGATACATGCGATGTATTGCCCTGCAAATAACGCGCAAGTTTCACATCGTGGTTGCCGGGAACGCACAACGCTGTTTCAGCTTGCAGCATGGCCATCACAAGGTTAACCGTTTGGACTGTATCCGGACCGCGATCGACGAGATCACCCAAAAAGATTGCTTTTCGCCCTTCGGGGCGCCACGCGCCACCCTCATCATTGAGATGATATCCCAATAATGTCAGCAATGCGAGTAATTCATCATAGCAGCCGTGAATATCACCGATAATATCAAATGGACCGCGATCCCAACGCAAATTGCAAAAGCGTTTTGATCGCGCTACCCGAGCGGATTCCACCTCTGCCGGTGAATTTAGAACAGCAGTTGCGCAAAATCCTTCTTTTTCCAATCCCGGCAAGCTCTGTTGCAGCATAGCAACCTGTTTGTGAATCGCGCCGGGAGAAAAAGTCTTTGCAGAATATTGTCCTTGGCGGGCCAAACAAATCGATTCATCCAAATGAAAAACAATAGCCATCGCGTCAACGCCGCATTCTTCAGCGACACGAATAAGCGCGGCGCGATCTTGCCGGCGGACATTAACTGCGTCAATAACAGTAAGTTTTTTCTGGCTTAATCGCCGCCGCGCCGCGTCCAGCAAAGAGTCAAGCCGGGGATATGCGTCGGTGGGTGCAGTGGCGCCATCAAATGAGATAAACTGTTCGGGATTTAAAATTTCATCCGGAGCAAAATGCGTTGCGGCAAAAGCGCTTTTGCCGGATCCGGTGGCGCCAATAAGCGCAATAAGAGAAATTTCCGGAATAGCAATAACATTAGAATCCTGTTCAAATACACCACCCAAACTCATGGAGCCACCTCGCCAAATTTATTTAGAAATTCTATAATTTTATCAAATACTCTAATAACACTGGTTTATTGTACCATACTGCCATACATTATTTCCAAATCATTTACGGCCACATAAACGTTAGGGCGGCCACATGCGCCGCCCAGATGATTGATTGCAGAAAAATATCGCCGGCGTTATTCGACGCTACACTTCGATAATTTCAACCGACATCAGTTGATCGCCCGGATTGCGATCCGCCATCGGGTCACGCTCGCGAATGGCAGACACAACATCCATCCCCTGCGAAACCTTGCCAAAAACAGCGTGTTTGCCATTAAGATGCGGTGTTGGCTCATATGTTATAAAAAATTGAGAGCCGTTTGAGTTGGGTCCGGCGTTTGCCATCGAAAGTATACCCGCGCTGTTATGCTTAATGCGCAATGCGCTCTGCTCATCATTAAAGCGATACCCGGGACCGCCGCGGCCGGTTCCGGTGGGGTCACCGCCCTGCGCCATAAATCCCTTTATTACACGATGAAACATCGTGCCGTCATAAAAGCCATCGCGCGCCAAAAACACAAAGTTATTCACGGTCACCGGCGCTTCCGCCGCAAACAAATCGACGGTAAAGTCACCTTTTTCAGTATGGAATACCGCCTGATATTTCTTTGCCGGATCGATTGTCATTTCCGGCGGCTGATTATATTGTTTTGCCATTGCATTTTGTATCCTTAATTCATAAAATTTCTTCGGGTGCGCCGCTTCAAAAAAATCTCTGTTTACCGCAGCAGCGCAGCTGTATCACTCAGGCAAACGATTATAGACCTGAACCTTAAAAGGGAATACGGGAACGTGGGGACACCCCACACCCTGTCAGGGGGTATGCTGCCCCCTGCGCCTCCTGCTGTATACTTCGCTTTCGCTCAGGTCTCTAGTTAACCCCTAAAAGCTCAACATCAAAAATAAGAACCGCATTGGGCGGAATAACCCCCGCGGCCCCTCTGGCGCCATATCCCAAATCTGATGGAATAATCAGCCGGCGGCGTCCGCCAACACGCATACCGGCTACGCCTTCATCCCATCCTTTGATAACTTGCCCTTTGCCTAAATGAAATTCAAACGGATCTCCGCGATCTACCGAGCTGTCAAACTTCGCGCCGCTTTTCAGCCATCCGGTATAATGCACGGTCACCTTTTGACCGGCTTTAGCAACCGCGCCGGATCCCGGCGCAAAATCAATGTATTGCAAACCCGAAACCGTAACGGCCGGCTCCATATCTAACGGCGGAGGTCCGCCTGTACCTTGTGTCATAACTATCTGTCTCCTATCTCATCTGCCGGACGGCGCAACAGTAGACCGCCGGCGTGGAATCAGTGATAGTATAGCACAAAATATGCCCGGCCGGCCCTAACACACAGCAAGACGACAGCATAAAACATATAATGTCCTTCCACATTGACCGACCTTGGCGGCCCTTGTGGAACACTGTTTTCCTATGGTATACTGCTGTGATAATAGGTTCATTCCTACGCCGGCGGCCATATTTTAGATTTCCTGTTTCTATTGTGTTGCCCAAATATAGCGCAATATATCTGTAAATCTGGCAAAGTTCGCCGGTTTGCGCCTGAACCAACGGGAGATAGTATAAACATGGGCATTGCGCCGGGAAAATATCATATTTGGACTGTCGGCTGTCAAATGAATCAGGCCGACTCACAGCGTGTAAGCGCTATGTTAGATAATTTGGGCTGCGAACCGGCTCCCGCTATGGAAGACGCCAACCTTATTATTTTAAATACTTGCAGTGTCCGCGAAGCGCCGGAACTGCGCGCGCACGGCCAACTGTCCCTGCTGAAACGCGCCAAAGAAAACAGGCCGGATCTCTTGATCTCTATGATGGGATGTATGATTGGCAACCAGCGCACCATTGATGATCTGAAAAAACGCTACCCGGTAGTGGATCTGTTCTTCAAAATTGAATACGCAGATATTCTGCCAAAATTCCTTGAAGAACGCTGGACCCCAATCGCAGCAGGATTGGGATGTTTAGATGTAGTGGAACAAGTTGGTGAACAATCTCCAACACTATTGCCAATCTTAAATTCTCCTGTGGCAATTACACCAAAGCCCGCCGCCCGTGAAATTCATTATCCAGGCAATATTGCGCAAAACCGTAAGGCAACCGCTTGGCTGCCTGTCATCTTGGGCTGCAACAAAGTCTGCTCCTACTGTGTCGTTCCCTCTCGGCGCGGCGTTGAACGCAGCAGACCCGTTGATGAATTGCTGCGCGAAGCTCAAACTTTAACGGAAAATGGCGCCCGCGAAATTACCTTGCTGGGACAAACAGTTGAAGCGTATGGGCTGGATCTGCCCGGCGCGCCATCTCTCAGTCAATTAATGGCGCAGCTAAGCGGCATTCAGGGATTGGATCGCATCCGTTTTATGACGAGCTATCCCCGCCATTTTACCGACCAGATGATTCATGAAATGGCGGCGCTGCCCAAAGTTTGCGAACACGTCAATATTCCTGTGCAGCACGGTTCCGACGCAGTTTTGCAGCGAATGCGCCGAGGTTACGATATTGCAGAATACAAAATATTAATTGAAAAATTGCGCAATTGGTGGCCCGGAGTATCTCTTTCTACCGACGTTATCGTTGGCTTTTGCGGCGAAACCGCCGAAGAATTTCAGGAATTGCTGCGCCTGCTCGAAGAAATTCGCTTCGATGTTGTGCATGTTGCTATGTATTCGCCGCGCCAAGGCACGCTTTCCAATAAATGGGAAGATGATATTCCCTACGCTGTTAAAAAAGCCCGCCTGCGTGAAGTCGAAATAGCGCAAGAAAAAATAGCGCTCGAAATAAACGCCGCATATGTTGGTTCGGAACAGGAAATTCTTATTGAAGAGCGCAAAATTCAAGAAAAGGGAATCTATTGGAAAGGACGCACCCGCAGCAACAAATTGCTCTTCATGCAAGATCCCAAAGACGGTTTAGACTTGGCGCCGGGAGATATGGTTATTGCCGCAACGGATCGTTCTTCGGCGTGGTCACTGCAGGGAACATACCTGCGCCATGCGCAAGAACACGCCGCGGCGCGGTAACTATGCGCAGCAAGCAACTGCTGTAGTTGGCGTATAATCCCTAGCGCAGCTATGCGCGCATGTACAACGCCACCATATTGCTGCCTTGCGCCACTGGCATAAGACAAAAGGCTAGATTTTGCAAGCGAAAAAATAGTTTATGATATTATGCATAACATGTTGCAATAAGCAGTACAATAGATTGGTATTCGGCAAGTTCTAACTGTAACACCGGTCTGCTTGAAGATATTCTCTTGGTAAAGCAAAAAAATCCGATAAAACAGTAAATACGATGAAACAGTATAAAAATTGATGTTTTTGCTGTCTCATATATACTTGACAAAGAGTCTTACATCGCATAAGCCGCCAGGATTCGTCCTATACGGTTAGCGAAATGGCTCGAATCCATGCATATGATCG
>JAKAOI010000211.1 GCA_021812265.1 Chloroflexota bacterium
TTCCGATCTACCATACAATTGCTCATAATGATAAGAAAAAATATCTTTTTGCATATCTTGCTAAACTACGCGACAAAATAGCATATAATATACAAGTGGTATGCGGGGTATCTGCGCACAAACCGCATAAAAATTAATTTCAGGGGATTTGCGCGGCAAAAAAATGATTCTTCATACAATACGGCAAATGAACCGGCGCAAATCATATGTTTGCTAAAATATGAAGCCATTTGCTGGTTATGAGGCGCCGCGGCGCGCATTTTCGTTAATGGAGCAGAAGTTTATGACTTCACAACAACCAAGTCTTGGCTCTTCTCAGGCTATAAAAAGCTCGGTAAAATGGGGAGTAATTATTGGCTTATCTAGTTATGTGTTATCAATCATGATCAATATGACAGAGAAATTTATTTTGCAATCCGGCGGAACAAACGCACAAACGAATCCGGGATTGCTGATACCCATATGCTTAGGCCTTTTTATCCTTGTATTCGCCACATACATTGCCGGCTACCTGCCCGCAATGGAGACCGGAACCTATGCGCCGGGAATTGCCTCTGCGCTATTATCATATATCTTATCCGCATTATTGGAAAAATTATACCTTCCCAACTTGCCCGGTTCGCCTACTGTAGTACAAACAAACACCAACGCCATAGTGGCGTTTATCACTAATGTAGTC
Source organism: Chloroflexota bacterium (assembly GCA_021812265.1). Taxonomy (GTDB): domain Bacteria; phylum Chloroflexota; class Ktedonobacteria; order Ktedonobacterales; family JACDGC01; genus JAJYBV01. The sequence goes on from JAKAOI010000211.1 coordinate 680, forward strand.
GGGTTAATTCTTGTTTTGCTTATCATTACAGGAGTCGGCTGGCTTGGAGCCTTTTATGGCTGCAAACATCGCAACAACCCAAAAAAGAAAAAAAACGCAAAAAAAATAACTTCTGTTCCGGAATAAGGATATTTTTATGCTAAAAGTAAAGAAAAAACAGCGCTTTCCACTTATCGGACTAATCTTGTTTCTCATATTTATGGCTTTTTATGTTATAACCGATAATTCCCAAAATCAGTTTTTTCCTTTCATTGCAGCCATTACTGTGTTAGTCTTGGTTTTTATTATAGCGCCCATATTTCTTATCACTATGGCGCGGCGCTCGGGGGTAAACAATTTTATTTCACACTTGGCGTCTCCGGCAAAAACATTTCATGCGCAGTCACTTGCAGAGATGCAGAAAATGACACCAGCAGAATTTGAACACTTTGTTGGCTCTTTATTTCAAAAACAGGGATACAACGTTCGGGTAACCGGCAAAACCGGCGATAACGGCATTGATATTGAATTAATTTCAAATAGCAATGGCGAGCAAAAACGCAGCGTCGTGCAATGCAAACGATACAAAGGATCGGTTGGGGAAAGCATTGTCCGTGAATTTTATGGATCGTTCGCCGGCGCCGCGGAACAAGGCTATTTAATAACGACAGGAACGTTTACGGAACCCGCAAAAAAATGGGTGAGAAATCGGCCGCTAATATTAATCGATGGGCACGAATTAGTTCGCTGGGCAACGCGAGTAACACAGCCAACTACTGAAAAATCAGGCGTTGTTTAAGTCTTAGTCCAAACAAAAACAACGCCACACAGCAACAAAAATCAAAATTTATTCAGCGCCGGCAGAAGAATCACTATCAATTGGTTTCCGGCGTGTGCGCTTTGGTTTTTCTACCGGTCCGGCGGAAGAATCGGCAGGCATATCACCATAAACACTAGGCTCCGATTTACTCGGAGCAATAGAAAAGCCGTTTCCCTGCGCTTCAACCGGCGGATAGAGCGGAGCAAACGTCACGGTGGGTGCTTGCGCCGCAGTGTTGTTGGAAAAAGTTACTTGCGCAGTAGGTGTCAGCGCAATATCTGGCGCGCGATTTTGCGTCGCCGTCCGCGCGCGAAAATCTTTATTGGGGCGAGACGCTATAAACGAAGTGGCTCGTTCTTCAATCCAAACGACATCACCTTCCAGAATTGTGCGCATTTCCATTATCGCCTGCTGCGCAGCAGGATCAGATGCGCTTAACGGCAGTAAAGCGGTTAAACGCTCTATAACCAAGCGCTGATGATGGGCAAAAATACGCAATCGCTCTGGGTAAAGCTCTTGCGAAAGCACATATGCCGCAAAATCTGAAATATTTTGACTGGGAACTCCGCCGATAGCCGTTATACGATCTCGCAAGCCAATACAAATAGACACTTCATGCGCGCCGATTCGCTGCATGGTGTTGCGTTCGCGGGGATCTGTCGCCATGGCAGTTAAACCAATCATGGCTTCGATAGCTGCCCGTTCTTCTTCTAACATCTCGTTAAGCATTTTAATCATTTGCGAACCTGCTGCGCGCTGCATAGCATCCTCTTTATATACACGAAAATTTTGCGCAAATCAGCTGAAATGCGCCTGAAAACTATGTATAGTGTATCATATCGGCAAATTTTTTGCACATGATATAGTATCAATTCAGTATGCCGCAACACATGCGCGCGCCGCAATTTCTTAACGATTAGGGCTTGCGCGCGCGAATAAAAGCGCCTGCAAATAACCCATCCAGCTTTGCGCGATCACTTTCTGAAATATCTGAAAAATCAGCGCCGCCGGCAATAGCGTCTTGCGCGCTATATCTTCTGGTTACTTCGATTTCAATATCTGTAAAGCCTGCCGCCGATAACAGATCACGATACTCACCATCTTCTAAAGCGCCGGCAATACAGCCCGCCCAAGCTTCCAGGCTTTGCCTGAATTGGCGCGCATATTCCGGAATATGCCCCAAAATCACAACATCCGAAACTGCAAAACGTCCGCCCGGCTTCAATACACGAAACGACTCTCGCAATACCTTGGCTTTATCAACAGAAAGATTTATGACACAATTGGAAATAATAACATGAACCGTTGCATCCGGTAAAGGAATTTCTTCAATTGTTCCCTTAAGAAACTGCACATTGTTACTATCTGCTTGCTTGCGATTGCGTTCCGCTAGTTCCAACATCTCGTCTGTCATATCCAAACCATATACAAAGCCGGAAGGACCCACTCTGCGCGCTGACAAGAATACATCGATACCGCCGCCACTGCCTAAATCTAAAACTATTTCCCCTTCGCGTAAACTCGCCAAAGCAGTGGGATTGCCACAACCTAATGACGCCAACACGGCGGCAACAGGCGCGCCGGCAAGCTCGTCCTGAGTATAGATATTTGCTGAAATAGGATCTTGTTCGCCACCGCAGCAGGCGGAACCACAGCAATTATTATTTTTGCTTCCGGTGGTATTCAAGGCGTTTTGCGCAACCTGCGCGTAACGATTGCGTACAGATTCCTGTATAGTAGTATTGTCTGTTTGGTTACTCATTCTGTTTTGTTCCTTTCTTGACACTCCGCATGGGCTAAAGCCGCAGCGGATTTTTGGTTCACCGGCGCGTTTATTTTCCAGATTTTCACATTACCAAGATAGCTTGACCAACCATGCAAACTATCTTGGTAATACGGCAAACACAAACTTCCCTTAGCTATTGAGCCGGCAGCGCTGTATATTTGCGTAATCAGGCAGCATGGAACATCGGGAATGTACAAGGGGCGGCGCCCCTTGTACGGGGTTCTGGAGTATCCCCAGACCGACCTTTGTTGCAGATACAAGAACTATGCGCTTCTCTTTCAAGCGAAAGTCTTATATGAGCTTTTCAGCTCTTCATAAAAGATTGTACCAGATATATCGATAATTATCAATATATCTGGCGCATATCCAAATTTTGATCGCTGCCATCCGGCAAAATGTTGCTTGACATTTTTATCTGCGATAATGTATAGTTAATGTATTACCACCACAAAGGATAGCTTCAGATGAAAATTAGGATATTGGCAACGCTTACCACAGCATCTCGCTTTGCTGTACGGCCCCTCCATGCCTTTGTTCCTGCTATCCGCACTGTAATAGATATCTATTAAGTTCTTCCATTACTTGCCAGCGGCGTTTCAAAGCAGGAGCTTTCCCAGCTGACTGCCGCCCGCGCGCGTGACTCTCCCTTTTGTATATACATTGCGGCGCTGTGCTTTTGCGCTGGGATTTCCAGCCGGCCACACACAAGATTTTTTGCTGTAATCTTTTTACCGCAAACTTCACACATCAATTCAATACAAGAGGTATTTGCAGTTATGCGCCAATTACTACCAGACGCCAAAGACCCAGAAACGATAGCAGTCAATCGCAGAATAGCCGAAGCGCAAGCCTTAACAAATGGCTCGCAAGACGCGCTGATCATCAGCCATGTAAGCAAATATTTTATAAAAGGAAGCAATAGGCCGCTGTTTTATATTAAAAAACTGCTGCGTCCGTCACAAAAACCAGCGCAACCTACACATCAAAGGGTTATCCGCGCCTTAGATGATGTTTCACTCACAGTAAAACGCAATACAATTATTGGGGTATTAGGTTCAAATGGATCCGGAAAATCTACATTAATCCGAGCAATTTCAACCCTGCTTATTCCCGATAAAGGCAGCGTAAAAGTATTCGATCACGATGTTATTGCCGAACGCGATACGGTTCAGCGCCTCATAAACAGAGTAAGCGTTGAAGCGTCATTTTTTCGGAGGCTTAGCCCCATTGAAAATTTAATGTATTCGGCGCGGCTATATAACGTCCCCGGCCCAGAAGCGCGCCGACAAATTCACGCTTTGCTGAACCGTTTAGGTATACGCAAAGAACGCCGCAATCACCCGATTGAAGATATGTCACGCGGGATGCAGCAAAAAGTTGCCATTGCCCGCGCGTTTCTTACATCACCGATATTATTGCTGCTGGATGAGCCAACAACCGGACTGGATCCGCGATCAAAAGCAGAAGTGCAGCAATTTATTCTGGAATTGCGCGCCAATCACGACGCCACCATTCTGCTGACAACCCACGACATGGATGAGGCGGAAGCGCTGTGCGACTCTATCGCAATTATTGATAACGGCCGCATAGCCGCATTAAACACCGCCGCAGAACTGCGTACGCAAATTGGCGCAGAAATGGGATTAAGCGGCCCCGCCACATTGCACGATGTGTTTATGTGGTATACCGGCCGCGCATGGAAAGAAGATGAAGA
>JAKAOI010000212.1 GCA_021812265.1 Chloroflexota bacterium
ACCGGTTTGCCAACTGTTGTTGGCTGGGCCGCAGAAGAGTCGCAGCAGCGATATCCCGAAGAAGTGTATGCGCGGCAGCCATATGTTACCGCCGTATATACAGCGGACGATCCCGCGGTTGTGGAAACGGTAGTACAGCAATTTCATGTTTCTTATATTTATGTGGGGCAGCTGGAATGCTTGACATATGCGCTGAATGATCCGAACGCCGGCATGATTCCGCTGCAATCGAATGTAGCGAAATGCGCCGCCGCCCATGATATTTTGGGGCCGCTGGAAGTTTTTCCGCAGATGGTAAAAACGGGACAACTTACTGTCGCATATCAAAATAATTTAGTAACCATTTATAAAGTGAATAATTAGAAGACGGGCAAAATATGGGACAATTGGTACTTTGGATCGTTCTGCTAGAAGCGCTGGGAGTGATGATTTTTCCGGCGGCGCGTATTGCGCTTGGCAGGCTTCCCGATAAAGGCTGGCCACTGACGAAACCGTTGGCGGCGTTGCTGGTTGGTTTTTGCGTGTGGGCGCCATTGATCTATTTGCAATTTTTGCCCTACAATCGATTTTTTATAATCGGCGTTATCCTGGTGATAGCGGCGGTGAACGTGTATATTTTTTGGAAAGACGCGGCAGGCATTATCGCGGATTTTCGGTCACGTTGGTTGTATATGGCCATCAGCGACGCTGTTTTTGTTGTGTTTGCTGTAATAATGGGGTGGCTTCGCTCGTTTCATCCTCAAATTACCGGCACAGAAAAATTTATGGATCAGGCGTTTATTTCTGCAATAATGCGCGCGCAGCATCTTCCGCCGCCGGATCCATGGCTTTCGGGATATACAATCAACTATTATTATCTTGGGCATTTTATTATCGCCACATTTGCCAAACTTATTGGAACTGAGCCGTGGGTCGCTTTTAATATTGGCGTTGCTATCACAGCCGGTATGACTGCGATCGGCGTTTTTTCCGCCGCTGTAAATCTTAGCGCGTTGATTCTGCGCGCCGGCCGCGCGGAACGTGTTGGCGGCCCAAGCCGCGCCGCAGATGTTGCGGCGCCGGAATCTTTTCCCTGCAAAGATCTGCTGCTTTCGGCTCCGTTTGGGTTGTTTGCGGTTGCCGCCACGCTTATTTTTGGCAACCTGACTTCTTTTTCTCTGCTGATGACACATTTAGCAAGTGTGCACGAAACAGTATGGGCATGGCTGACACATCCATCACAGTGGATGTATTACGATTGGTGGGATCCTTCACGCGCGATACCAAACACTATTACGGAGTTTCCCGATTTCAGTTTTTTGCTTTCCGATTTGCACGCGCATGTGCTGGCGCTGCCTTACGACACGGTTGCGCTTGGTTTTGCAATCTCGTTTTGGCTTGCTTCTCAATCAAAAGGTCTGGCGTTGTTTGGCTCCAGACGCCGCGCTGTCATTACAATTTTTCTGGCGGCTATGGTGTTTGGCGGTTTGTATATGATCAATGGCTGGGATATTGTTGCCTTTACCGGTATTGGAATATTGGCGATAGCGGGATCGCAATGGAACGCGCATAATAGAATGTGGTCATCTGAACTGCTAAAAAATACAGGTATTGCGCTGGGAACACTGATTGGATGCAGCTTTCTGTTTTATGCGCCATTTTATCTCGGTTTCCATTCACCGGCGCAAGGCATTGGCGTTGTTTTAGGCGCGGCAAATCATCAAGCAGTTCCCTTGAGCGCGCCGCAAACTATAATTGCCGCCAATCCGCAAAGCCGCACTGCTATTGGCGATGAATTGCTGGCAAATGGCGCCATGCTGTTTATTGCGGTTTCGTGGCTGATTACGCTTGCTGCACAGCGTATTACCAAAATTTTACAGCGCCGCGCGATGGAAATTGCGCGCTATAAGCTTATAACGCCAACGATGAGCGGCGTGGAATATACGGGATACTCTGCCGCCGCCGCTATAGAGCCTTTGGCGGAGTCTCGGCCGGCCGTCGCAGACTATATCAGCGGGTGGGCAATTATCATCGGATCTTTCTTGATTTGGGTGGTGATAACACGGCTGACGCCGCTTTGGGATGGCTGGACATTTGCGTGGGCTATGGTTGTTGTTATAACCGCCGGCTGGCTGATTTTTGACTCCCTGCGTCCGCAAGATCTGCAAAACACGCCGCTGACAACGCTTCAGTTTCCGTTGGCGCTGATAGGTGTGAGCGCCGGCCTGATTGGAGTATGTGAAATTGTGTATTTGCGCGACGTATTTGCCGGCAGTCTTCCGCGAATGAACACGGTGTTTAAATTTTATTATGAAGCTTGGCTGCTGTTGGCGATTGTTTCGGCGCCGGCGCTGATGTGGATGTGTATGCGGTTGAAGGAGCTTTATTTTCCAAACCAAAGCCGCGCGTGGCGTATAGCCGCATATTCCGGACGCGCTATTTGGGCTGCCGCGCTGGTGTGTATTATTGGCGCCGTACTGCTGTATCCAATTGGAGCCGCGCATACAATTTATTTAGATGTATATGCGCCGCCGGGAACATTGAATGGCCTGACAACTTTGGCGCCATCACCGCTGCAATCAGGTGATATACAGGCGATAGAGTGGCTGCAAGCGCATATACAGGGTTCACCGATTATAGTAGAGGCCAGCAATTCACAGGCAGATTACAGCGCAACTGTTGGCCGTGTTTCTACCTTTACCGGGTTGCCTACATTGATGGGCTGGTGGGGGCATGAATACCAGTGGCGGGTTACCGAACTCAATAATCCTGCGTTTTCGGCGGACTATTCCAGCAGGCTGACAGTAATCAACCAAATATATACCGATAAAGCAAACGCGCAGGTTTTACAACTGCTGCGAAAATATCATGTAACCTACGTGTATGTTGGCCCGGTGGAAGAGCAAATGTTTGGCGTAGGAAACAATCTTTCGCGATTTTCCCAATTCTTGAAGATAGTTTACAATGCAAATGGCGTAACTATTTACCAAGTCCCCAATTGATGATTAAAGGTTCCTCATTATGACACAAACACTTGATGACAATACAGAACAAATGGAAAATTTTGATTCGGCGGCAACTGAGAACGAAGATGAAATGACGGAAGGCTGGCTGGCGTTTTGGTGGAACACCATGGTGTCGTGGCTGCGAAATCGCTCTGTTGAACAATGGGGGTATGCGGCCGTGTTTCTGCTGGGCGCGTTTCTCCGATTTTGGCAGCTTGGCGCAAAGCCGCTGCATCATGATGAAAGCTTGCACGCCTATTTTTCCCTGATGTTTTTAGAAAATCCTTCCAGTTACGTGTATGATCCGCTGTTGCATGGTCCATTTCAATTTCATATTATCCCCATATTTTATATTTTGGGAAAAATTCTTGGGCTGCCCGGCAATGGCGCCAATGATTTTACGGTGAGAATTTTGCCGGCGCTGATGGGCACGGGCATGCTGCTGATTCCGTGGCTGTTGAGAGAGCCATTGGGCAAGTGGGGCGCATTTGCTATGGCGGTGTTGCTGGCGGTGTCGCCGAGTTTTGTGTATTATTCGCGCTTTGTGCGTGATGATATTTATGTGGCTTGTTTTACGCTGCTTACTGCTGCGGCGGTAATTCAATATACACAAACACGGCAAACTCGCTGGCTGCTTATATCTATAGCGTCTATCGTGCTTTCGTATACCGCTATGGAAAACACCTTGTTTGTCATTGGCATATTCGGCGCATACCTTATTGCGCTGCTGATTTGGGATTTGGGAGAATTTTTAGGAAAAACCGTATTCAGCAGATATTTTGCGCCGCGCGATCAGTCGCTGGCCGGCAGAATTTTGACTATCGGCCCGTTTGCTTTGCTGATGGCTGGACTGGGGTTAATCGGCTTAAAAAGTTTAAGTTCACTGAGCGCAACTATTAATCAGCTTGCCGCGGCGCACACCGGCGCTACAGATCCACTTAACCCCGATGTTACCATACAGCGCTATGAATCTTTTGCTGTTATTTTGTTAGTGCTTGTAAGCTTAGCCGTTTGTATTGGATCTATTGGCATGCTTATCATCAATTTTCAAAATCAGCAAGATCCATTTACACCTTCGCAAAATACAAGGCTGCGGCGCATTTTTAATCCGCAAAATTATCCGGTTGTCAGCGCGATGCTGAATATAAGCTGGATGCAGTGGTTTTTAATGTATGTAACCGCGTGGATTTGTTTTGTTGCGTTTTTTTGGGTGATTCCCGCAAATATCTATAGCTTTTCCGCTTGGGGGCAAGGTTTTACAACCGGTGTGGGCAAGGGTATGCTGCAAGGCGTTTATTATTGGCTGGAACAGCAGCACGTAGCGCGCGGCGGTCAGCCATGGTATTACTATCTTGTGCTGATTCCGCTGTATGAACAGGCGATATTAGTTTTTGGGCTTGCCGGGTTGGTTATGTCGCTGATTAAGCCCAATAAATTCCGGTTGTTTTTGGTGTGGTGGTTTATTGCAACGTTGATTTTATATTCATGGGCCGGAGAGAAAATGCCGTGGTTGGTTGTGCATATTCTGTTGCCGCTGGCTGCTTTGGCTGGCGTAGCAATCAATTGGCTGGCGGTTACAGTGATTTCGGGGGTTAAAAAATGGTGGAAGCCTTCAAAAGCGCTGCTTTTTGCTTCAGGGGTTGCAATACTATTGGCGCTGGCCAGTGAAAGTGTAGCCTCGGTTATGGCGTTTGCTGTCTGGCTGAGCCTAGCGGCGATAGTTTGCATTTCTGCCGCAATTATTATTGAGCAATATTATCGAAAACGCATTACCCAAAGCGTATTTCAGGGCAAACCTGCGCCGAAATTGTTATCTGAGCGCAAAGTTTTGGCGTTTAAAAATATTGTCGCTGCGACAGGCTTGGTTTTATTGGGTATTCTGCTGATACCTACAATTTGGAATATGGCGCAGGTATCATTTGTCGAGCCGGCTATGGCTCCCAATGAAATGTTAATTTATGTGCAAACTACGCCCAGTGTTT
>JAKAOI010000213.1 GCA_021812265.1 Chloroflexota bacterium
CTAGAATTGTGGCCTTGTTTCTGCTAAATAGGAGAGATGTGAGCGTTTATGGACAACGTATACGCTTTTGGGGTACAATAAATTGATACTGTTTGTAGGGAGCATATTTACCTTATGGCGGCTAAATCTAAAGAAAAACGTAAATTGTTTGCGCTCGAATGCGTTGAATGCAAAGAACGCAACTATTGGACTGTCAAAAACAGAGACAATACGAAAAATCGTCTCGAACTGCGTAAGTATTGTCCCCGATGCCGTGCCCACCGCATTCATCGTGAGACAAAATAAGGGGAGAGTGTTGCCGTGGCCAGTCGCTCTATGAAACCAAAACATCTTACCGAACAAGAGGAAGATTCGGTGAATGCAGAGAATGACACTGCGCTTACTGAAGTGTCTGATGATAATGAACTTGAAGAAACATCTTCCGGTTCCCGGCAGTTTGCGCCGGATGCTCAAAGATCACTCGTTCGCCGCAGTTTCATCGATTATATTCCGGCGTGGACGCCACGGTATTTTCGAGAATCTATCATCGAGTTGTCCAAAGTAACATGGCCAACCCGCAAAGAAGCTTTTAATCTGGCCGGAATCGTTCTGATTCTTGCCGTTATAACAGCTGTTGTGTTTGGCCTGTTAGATATCGGTTTTTACTCGGTTCTGCAATTTATCACCAATCATGTCGGTTAATTCGCGTCAAATCAAGCTGCGCTGGTGTTTCAGTAGTTTGAAATACCGCTCACAGAAACTATCCGTAGAGCATTTTATTTTATAGCCGGAGCTTTGTATGTCTATTAAGCGATCGTCAACAAAATCAGACAATACGATAAAGATCGATGAATCGAACGACGCCCATGTGCCCAAGCACCTGAAAGGGCAGCGCCGCTGGTTTGCCGTCCATACATATTCCGGCTATGAATATAAGGTTAAAAAGCAGCTAGAAGCCCGCGTTACCACCATGCATCTTACGGATCGCATCTTCCAAGCCATTGTTCCAATTGAGGAAGTGGTAGAAATTCGCAGCGGCGCGCGCAAAACAGTAAAACACAAGCTGCTGCCCAGTTATGTTTTGGTTGATATGACGTTGGATGAAGAAACATGGCACTGTGTAAAAGAAACACCCGGTGTGACCAATTTTATTGGAACTTCTTCCACCGAGCCGCTTCCATTGGAGCAATCTGAAGTGGAAGACATTCTGCGGCAAATGCAAGTAACCGGCGACGGGCAATCGCAGCCGGCTATGCCGCGATTTACTATCGGCGAATCCGTTCGTATTATCGGCGGACCATTTGCTGATTTAATCGGACAAATCAGCGAAATCCATCCGGATAGAAATAAACTTACCGTTCTTGTCTCTTTCTTTAATCGGGAAACTCCAGTTGAGTTAGACTTTTTGCAAGTAGAAAAAGTTAATTAATACGGTTCAGACCGATGTTGTTTTCAGACAAGGAAAAATATACAAAATCAGCGCATTCGCGCAATTAATCATCCCGAGTGACCTCGTTAAGGAGCTTAAAATTCCAAAATGGCAAAACGTGTTAAGATTGTTGTTAAGTTACAGTTGCCTGCCGGTAAGGCAACCCCACAGCCCCCAGTCGGCACTGTGCTTGGTCCCCATGGCATAAACCTGCCCATGTTCTGCAAAGAATATAACGAAAAAACCAGCGCTATGGCTGGCTCCGTTGTTCCGGTTGAAATTACTATTTTTGAAGATCGATCATATACCTTCATCACTAAAACACCGCCCGTTACCGATCTTATTCGCAAAGAACTGAACATTCCCAAAGGCAGCGGCGTTCCCAATAAAACAAAGGTCGGTTCTATGACACGCGCTCAACTGCGCAAAATTGCTGAATCGAAAATGAAAGATCTCAACGCAAACACTATTGAAGCTGCGGAAAATATGATTGAAGGATCAGCCCGAAGTATGGGAGTTACCATTCAAAACTAATCCATGTTTCTGAATGATAGATTATAAAAAAAAGCGCGGCGTGCAGCCGCGCTTTTTTGCTTTGCTGCATGTCTGCGCCAAGCAGAGACTACACCTAGCGCCGCAGTTGCCGCTTTTGTGAGATTTAGAGAACTGCCTCCAAAATTTTTTACAGCCACAAATAAACAAAGCAGAGGGGATCCTTGCGGATCCTCCCTGCTTAACGCCGCCCGGCGTGGCAGACGACACAACAAAATACAACTGATTTTCCTAAATAACCGGCGCGGCAGATTCTAACGCGCGAGCAATAACTTCGGCAAGATCTTCAACTTTAAAATCTTCCGCTTTGCCTTTTGCGGTTACTCCATCTTCAAACATAGTTATGCAGAACGGACACGCCGCCGCCATCGCCTCGGCGCCGGTATCCATGGCTTCTTGCACCCGAGCATGGTTTACGCGCGATCCGGTCTTATCTTCCATCCATACTTGGCCGCCGCCGCCGCCGCAACAAAAACTGTGATTTCTGTTCCGCGGCATTTCTGTTATAGGAGCGTCGCTTACCGTATTTAAAACACTTCGCGGCTCATCATAAATATCATTCCATCTGCCCACATAGCAGGGATCGTGATATGTAAGCGCCCGTTTGTCAAAATGTTCCGGAAGCTGTAATTTCCCAGACATCACCAGCAGATTAATATATTGGGTATGATGCATAATAGTATACGCGCCACCCAGCTGCGGATATTCATTTTTAATCGTGTTAAAGCAATGCGGGCAGGTCGTTAATATCAGCCCACGTTTTGCCGGAGCCAAATCTGTTTTTTCTGCTTTATCTGCCTTAACGCCATTCAGCGCATCTACTCGCTTATTAAATCCATATCCATCCAGTGTTTCAATGTTCTGCTGCGCCAAAGTCTGCCATAAATACTCGTTACCCGTTCGGCGCGCAGGGTCGCCGGTACAGCCTTCTTCCGGCCCCAATATCGCAAAATTTACGTGGGCAGCTTTCAACACTTTGGCAAACGCAGTGGCTACTTTGCGATTGCGTTGATCAAAAGATCCCATACACCCTACCCAATATAAGATAGAGCAATCGGGATCCTCGCTCATCAGTTTAATATCCATATCTTTGGCCCATTCAGCGCGAGTATCGTTCCGAATCTGCCACGGATTGCGGTTGCGCTCAAGGTTGGTATACAGCGGCGCAATTTCCTTCGGGAACCGGCCTTCTTCTTCCATAACTAAATGACGGCGCATATCAACAATTTTGGTTACATGGTCAATATTAACCGGACAAATTTCCACACAAGCGCCGCACGAGGTGCACGACCACAGCGAAGCATCTGAAACCCGCCCACCAACCAATTGCAGCACATCGGCGCTGCTCTCTGCGTCTTCTTTTACATTGCTGTTTACGCTTTGTTTCAGCAACATATTACCGTCCGCAAACAACTGCGCCTTCGTTTCCAAAATAATTTCTTTGGGCTGCAAAGGCTTTCCGGTTAAATTCGCAGGGCAAACCATATTGCATCTGCCACATTCGGTGCAGGCATAGCCATCTAAAATCTGTTTCCATGTAAACTGATTTACTTTAGATACACCAACATTTTCCTCGCGTTCAAACCGGCCTTCAATATCCGAAATAAGCGGCAAAGCGCCTTTCGGAGTATCTTCGGTTTTACGGAAAAATACATTAAACGGCGCCGCCAGCAAATGCAAATGTTTGGAATTTGGCACATAAACAAGAAATCCCAAAACAATGAGAATGTGCATCCACCAAAACGCGCGATACAGAACCGCTGCCCCTTGCAGCGGCATTCCGGTAAACATTTGCCCCAAAAATGCGCTGATTGGGGAGGTAAACGCTCCTGATGTTGCAACATAGTCGAACGTATTCGTTCCGATAATTGTAACTATTACCAGAAAAATAAGCCCAAGAATGATCATGCCTTCTTTCCAATCATGCGTTTGGCTTTCCAGCGCAGCTGGCCGCAGAATCGCACGGCGATAGGCAAATTCTATAATAGCCGCAGTCACCAGCACAAGAAATACATCAAGCACTACACCATAGGCGGTTGATGATACAATAGGCAACGAAAAACCCAATCCGTTTGCCCAAAGATTCAAGGCCCCCAACTGCAAAATAATAAATCCCCAGAATGTAAAAAAATGTGCAATTCCGGGAACAGGATTACGCAGTACGCCGCTCTGGCCCAGCACGCCTTTCAAAAAAAATCCTATACGTTTCATAATATGATTTATACGATTTTCAGGCTGACCTAAACGGAGCAGGCGAAGAAGATAGCGGATGCGTAATCCAAAAACGGTCCATGCGCCAACCAGTATTAACGCGAAAAGAATTGCGCCAAAAATATTACCGGTTGGCTGAATTACAGGAGCAGTAAAAACCATGCGCTTGGCTCCCTTACCAATTAATTGAGTACCGCTGAATGTTCACGATGATGATATCATGCGGTTTTATCTTATCAGGACTTTCGCTTCAGCATGGGAAAATCGGGGATATACAAGAGGCATTGCCCCTTGTACGGGGTTCTGAGGTATCCCCAGATCTCCCTCTGTTGCAGATACGAGAACCATGTGCTTCTCTTTCAAGCGAAAGTCCTACTTATGATGATATGCTTCGATAGCTATTGCTATAATTGCTGTAAAAAATATATACGTGGTTTTCGCGTTGCAACAAAGAAAAAGATTCGATGATCTCTTGCCGGCGCAAAGATTGTGAAAAAACCAAGAGACACTGGGTATACGTTAAACTCTGCAAAGGGGCATCCGCCCCTCTTGAATCTCTGTAAGGCTTGCCGGCGCCTAATTTATACAAACCAAGCGCCTAGCATCACGGATACTTATGAATGACGTGATGTTACCAATTTTGTCAATTCCGGAATAACCACCTTTAAATCACCGACAACCCCTAAATCACAGAAAGTAAATATCGGAGCGTCTTTATCTTTATTGATGGCAATGAGATCGGA
>JAKAOI010000214.1 GCA_021812265.1 Chloroflexota bacterium
TCCTAACGCCGCTAATCTTACCCGGCTTTCGGCGCATTTTCGCAATAAGCAGCTGTTTATCGCTGATGGACACCATCGCTATGAAACGGCGCTGGAGTACCGCGAAGAAGTGCGCGCAAAACGCTTGGGGCTGCCGCCAAATGACGCCGCAAATTTTGTGATGATGTCGTTGATCTCTACCGAAGACGCCGGCTTGGTTATTTTACCTACACACAGGCTCATCTCCGGCCTTTCTGAAAAAGTTTTGGCGCAATTTCTGAAAAAGCTTCCCAATTATCTCACTCTGACGGAACTGCCGGCGGATTGTACACCGACTGCGCTTACCCAAAAATTGCAGAAAGCCGCCGCCGCAAATGTTCCCGCTATGGCCGCCGTTACCGCCGACGCGGTGTATTTGGCGGTTCCTAATAGCGCCGGACAAGAATTTCTGAGAAAGAATTTTTCGCTGCCGGCAATGCAATCTCTCGACGCCGCCGCCGCTCAGGCAATTATTTTGGGTGACTCGCTGGGGTTAACCGCCGATGATATCGCCGCCGGCGGTTTGGTTACATATACCCACAGCGCCGCCGACGCGCTGAAAGCGACACGCAGCGGACAGGTTCAGCTGGCGGTGATTTTAAGCGGCGCGCGGCCGCAGCAACTGCGCGATATTGCCGCCGCCGGTGAGCTGATGCCGCAGAAATCTACCTATTTTTATCCTAAATTAATAACCGGTATGGTTATAAATCCATTATGGTAAATTAAAGCAGCCATGTGTCTACTCGGAACGTTTGCTTAGGCGCGCGCCGGCAAACGTTCTTGCCATCGTTTGAAAATAGGAGCAGCAGCAGATATGATTATGCCGCGTTTTGTATTGGCGCTGGATCAAGGCACAACCAGTTCTCGCGCAATATTGTTTAACGCTGCTGGGGCAGTTGTAAAAACCGCGCAGCAGGAATTTCCGCAGATATACCCTGCGCCGGGCTATGTAGAGCACGATCCCGAAGCTATTTGGCGAACTCAGCTTGAAACAGCCCAAAAGGTATTGGAGGCAGCCGGAGCAACGGCGGCCGATATTGCTGCAATTGGCATAACGAACCAACGGGAAACCACAATTGTTTGGAATAAAACAACCGGCGCCCCGGTGTATAACGCTATTGTTTGGCAAAGCCGGCTGACCGTTCCCATCTGTGAGGCGCTGACCGCCAAAGGTTTTGACGCCGAGATCCGCAGCAGAACCGGTTTGGTTACCGACGCATATTTTTCCGGCACAAAAGTAAAATGGATTCTGGATAACGTTCCCGGAGCCAGAGAGCAAGCCGAACGCGGCGAACTGCTATTCGGCACGGTAGATACTTTTTTAATGTGGCGGCTTTCCGGCGGCCGTATTCACGCAACGGATGTTTCCAACGCATCGCGAACCCTGCTGTATAACATTTATGAACAGCGCTGGGATGATGTAATTTTGCGTGAGTTGAATATCCCCGCTTCCATGCTGCCCGAAGTGCGCCCTTCCAGCGGCATATTCGGCTATGCCGACGCGCAGTTTTTTGGCGGAGCAATTCCAATTGCCGGGGCGGCAGGTGACCAACAGGCGGCGACATTCGGCCAAGCCTGTTTTGAAGAAGGTATGGTGAAAAACACCTATGGCACAGGCTGCTTTATGTTGATGAATACCGGCGAGAAAGGTATGCCATCGCAAAACGGCTTGCTGACTACCATGGGATGGAAAACAGCCGGTGTGGTTACTTATGCGCTGGAAGGCAGCGTTTTTGTTGCCGGCGCCGCTGTGCAATGGCTGAGAGATGGCTTAAAGGCAATTTCCAGCAGCTCTGACGTTGAGTTGTTAGCGCAAAGTGTGCAGGATAACGGCGGAGTGTATTTTGTGCCGGCGTTTGTTGGCTTGGGCGCGCCATATTGGGACCCGTATGCGCGCGGCGCGATTACCGGGCTTACCCGTGGCTCAACCATTGGCCATATTGCCCGCGCTGTATTGGAATCGATGTGCTATCAAACGCGCGATGTGCTGGAAGCGATGTCGGCGGATAGCGGTGTTGCGCTGAAAACGCTGCGTGTAGATGGCGGCGCGGTCGGCAATAATTTATTGATGCAATTTCAGGCGGATATATTGGGAACCGCGGTGCAGCGGCCGAAAGTTGCAGAAACAACTGCGCTGGGAGCCGCCTATTTAGCGGGGTTGGCAACTGGATTTTGGAGCAGTTTGCCGGCTTTGGCGGCGATGTGGGAAGTGGATAGGGTGTTTGAGCCGCACATGAGCAAAGACCGGCGTGATGAATTATATGCGCGCTGGAAAAAAGCTGTGGAGCGATCGCTGCGCTGGGCAGAGGATTAGTCTTTGTGCGGCGATAAAAGCGCAATAAAAAAACAGATAACTTTTTCGAAAAGTGTGTATGCTTACGAAGAAGTTATCTGTGTTATATCATATAACTGTATGCCTGATGGCTAGTTGCTGTAGTGATCTTTGTGGTAATAGATCATTCCTTTGTTGGCGACTTTCACCGGAAACATATCTTTGGTGTTAATGCGTTCGCCGCATTTAGCGCAAACCCGCTGAGTAAGATGATGTTGTGTGTCGTTCAAAGCCATAGAAGCTTTCGCTGTTTTAGAAAGTTTACCCTTTTCGGCCATTGTGCAAACTGCTCCAATCTTCACCGGCTAGCTATTCCGGCGTTGGTAAAATAAAATTTTTGGAAGACTGCGCACCTCATATCTGCTGAATGATGCGCACAGATTTTGCGGCGCGCCATGCCGCCTGCCGGAACATATGCGTGAATGCGGGCAGCCGCCGAGGAACGCTCACACTTATTATATAGCAAATCCGCGATAATTTCAAATCATCCGGCTATTGGCGCGCGGCGGAATAGTCCGGCGCTGAGCAATATGTGTGTGTTTAGCAAACACGGCGCTTTCATGGTTATTTGGAAAGCTTACCGTTTGCGTTAATGTATCAAATTTGTTATACTTTAAGAAACACATCTTTTCTTTCATTTTGGGAGGCTTTCGCGTGGCTCAACTTCAACAAGCTGGCGCCAAAATATCCGTTCACTATAAATGGATAGCATTATCAAACACAACGCTCGGCGTTTTAATGGCGACAATCAACTCCAGTATCTTACTGATATCTCTTCCGGCAATTTTTAACGGAATCGGCATAAATCCTCTTGCTCCCGGCGAAACAAATTATTTTTTGTGGATGCTGTTGGGCTATATGGTAATCACTGCAACATTGCTGGTCACCTTCGGCAGAATTTCGGATATTTACGGCCGTGTTAAAATGTATAACCTTGGGTTTGCTATTTTCACTGTAGCCAGTATTCTGCTCTTTTTTACTCCGGGAACAGGCAATAACGCTGCATTATATATTATTCTTGTTCGGCTGTTGCAGGGCGTTGGCGGAGGGTTTTTGTTTGCCAACAGCGCCGCTATCATCACAGACGCTTTTCCGATGAATCAACGCGGCGGCGCGCTGGGTATCAATCAAATAGCGGCGATTTTTGGGTCAATTATCGGATTAATATTGGGCGGCGTATTATCGGTGCTGAACTGGCGCCTGATATTTCTTGTCAATGTTCCGTTTGGTATTTTAGGCACTATTTGGGCGTATCTGATGCTGAAGGAAACAGCGACATTGCGAGAATCAAAACATATCGACTGGCTGGGAAATATCACTTTTGCCATCGGCCTTACGGCGCTGCTGCTGGGCATCACGTATGGTATAGAGCCATACGGCTCATCGAATACAAGCTGGACCTCGCCTTTTGTGCTGGCGGCGTTAATTGGCGGCGCGCTGCTGCTGATTATTTTTATTCTTATTGAACTGCGTGTGCAAGATCCCATGTTTCGCATGGATCTTTTTCGGATTCGCATGTTTTCCATGGGAAATATTGCCAATTTCTTCTCATCGTTGGCGCGCGGCGGTTTGCAGTTTATGCTTGTTATTTGGCTGCAGGGCATTTGGCTGCCGCTGCATGGCTATAACTATGCTGATACGCCATTGTGGGCCGGCATTTACATTATGCCGCTGCTGGCCGGCTTTATTATTATGGGGCCAATCAGCGGCATGCTATCCGATAGATTTGGGCCGCGGGCGCTTTCTACAGTGGGCATGATTATGCAGGCCGCCGGCTTTTTAGGGCTGACGTTTTTGCCGGCCAATTTTAACTATGCCGTTTTTGCGGTAATCTTATTTGCTTTGGGAATGGGCCAAGGTATGTTTGCGGCGCCAAACACCAGCGCGATTATGAATAGCGTGCCCGCAAATACGCGCGGAGTTTCCTCCGGCATGCGCGCAACATTTCAAAATGCGGCTAGTGTATTCAGCATTGGTGTATTTTTTAGCATTATCATTGCCGGGTTAGGCGCCAATTTACCTGTTGCGTTATCTGGCGGGCTTGTGCAGGTCGGCTTTGCGCCGGCGCTCGCAGCCAAAATCGGCAATCTGCCGCCGACTGCGGCGCTGTTTGCCGCATTCTTGGGCTATAACCCGCTGGCGACCATAGTGCCGGCAAAAATTTTACATACACTGACTCCGGCAAACCAGGCTGCGGTCATTGGAAAAACATTTTTCCCAAATTTGATTTCAGGGCCGTTTATGGCCGGTTTGCGCGCCGTATTTATTATATCAATTGTCTTGTGCCTTATTGCGGCGGCGGCTTCTTTTGTGAAAGCTGTTCCGCCGAAATTCAGCGACACGGCGGAAGAGGATGCTGCCGGCGCACAGCCTGCTTTATCTGATAACACAGGCTCTGCAAAAGATGCGGCTGCCGCTGCGGTGGTTGAATAAATAGCAAATTATGTTTGCGGCGTATAGGTGATTGCTGTATAATAACATATATATGGGGTCAAAATCAGTTTCTTATTTTTTACCCAAATAGAGACTTTTCTGTTCACATCTTCCAGAGTTCTGCTATGTAT
>JAKAOI010000215.1:0-434 GCA_021812265.1 Chloroflexota bacterium
AATTTTGATATCTTATTTATAGATTATTTCATGTGTCACACATGCGCTTGTCCCATGTCAAACGATGCCCTAATGAGGCGCGCAGTGGCAGCGTAATATAACTTCACGGCGCTATAGCAGTGGGTTGCGCATAACACAAATGGAGCTTTTACATCAGCGCAAAAAAACAGCCAGCAATAAGTTTAATCACAAGAGGGTAAATTTAGCAATCAAACAATAGATGATGTGGCAGGGACATGAGAGCGGGAGAATGACAGACTTCAGATGTTCCGGTTTAATATGTTGTGCGAGATGGGGAAAACTTGCAGTGAATACGCGCCCAATCTGCGGATTATAGGCATATAGTTGTATCATACTCAAAGAAGATTGGTGTCAAGAAATATTGAAGCAGCAATGTACTATGTTGCAAAAGCAATGCCAATACAAGGAGATAT
>JAKAOI010000215.1:444-4906 GCA_021812265.1 Chloroflexota bacterium
GAGATATGCTGAGATGCAAGCAGAAAACGAGAAAAAATGGGAAGTAGTTGCAATCCAAGAAGAACTGAGGCAGCTTGGATACAGCAAATGGAGAGATAAGGCAACAGGGATAAGCTGTATAGAACCACCGACAGTAGTGATACCTGCGGGAGAGTTTTTGATGGGAAGTGATAAGAGCAAAGATTCCTTAGCGGTGTCTCATGAATTGCCGCAACATCTGGTATATGTAGGACCATATGAGATAGCAAAGTATCCATTAACTGTAGCAGAATATGAGATGTATATAGCAGCAACAGGGAAAACAATGCCAGATGCAGAGGAATTATATGCTATGTATATTGCATTTTTGGAGAGCATAGATGAAACGTGGGATGAAGAATATATACAGGCACTTATGCAGAAATTTCAATGGACAGAGTTACGTAAACAGCCAGATTATCCGATGATATTTCTGACGTGGTATGATATAACAGCATATGCGAAATGGTTGAGTGAAGTGACGGGAGAAAAGTGGAGATTGCCGAGTGAAGCAGAGTGGGAGAAAGCAGCGCGAGGAACGGATGGACGAATCTATCCATGGGGTGATGAGTGGGATGTAAATAAGGCCAGCGCACCATCTTCGATAATGCCGCTTGAATTCATGCCGGTAGGGAGGCATTCGCAGGGAGCAAGTCCATATGGAGTGATGGATTTAGTAGGGAGCGTGATTGAGTGGACAAATACAGCATATAAAGCGTATCCATATAACGCAACCGACGGAAGAGAGAACGATCAATCACAGCGTGGTCGTGTGGCGCGTGGTAATTGTTGGTCTAATAATATTCGTAGTATGCGTATAGCGAATCGAAATGGATATAGCATGGATCACTTTGAGTTTAATTACGGTGGGCGATTAGCGCGAGATGTGTAACATAAAATAGCGACTTATTTTGGAGCATAGCGCAGGCGCATGGCAGCGGGGACGAGCACGACGACGGAGGAGTATCCGTTCTTAACAACGGACCGTGGGTTTGTGGGCGCGGAAGATCTGCGCATTGGGGAGCAGATTCGCCAGCTTGATGGCGGGTATGGCGTGGTGGTTGCGTTACAGCACATCTTTGGTGTGGCCGTGCGGTACAACCTCACGGTACAAGATGACCACACGTATGCGGTGGGCGCTGACCAGTGGGTTGTGCATAACACCTGTGAGAATGAGACTTTTGAGAGATATGGGAGTGAAGATGAGGCAAAATCTGCAGAAGAAAATCAATCACTTTCACAAAGATTAGGTCATAATGGGCCTGATGGTGGTAAAAAGTGGATTGCTGATGAGGGAGTTGTGAATCCTCGTCAACTTGGTGGTAAATGGCGAAAAACATATAATTGGATGATGAAGATCATTACGAAACCGGGGACTCGTGAATGGCTTAAAAGTATTGGAGCAGCAGATTTTAAATTTAACGAATTTGGTAGGTATGCTATATCTAATCAATTTCTTGATGAATTTAATGATAGAATTGTCTCAATTACAATACAAAAAATAGGATAATATGAAATTACAAAGGTTTTAGATTATCCTCTCTTGTATAATAAATAAAAGGTGAAACATGAATTATGATGAATTTTCTCCGTTATTAGAAAGAGAAAATATGTTTAACATAGTAAAAGCGCTGAAAGCCGGTGATGAGTCATATATATATGATAATATCCATGGATTAGAAATAGAAAAATCAATTCATATATTGCGTTTTTTTGAATATAAAGGATTTCTTAATGAAAAAGAATCATCAATAATATATAATATATGGCGGCGGTTACTTCCCACTGTACACCAATGTGACAGTGAGGAAGCGCGGCATGCTTTACTAGTGATGAGTCAATGGTGGCCAGAGAATATATTTCCTCATAATCCTGATCAGGCTAATGAATTTTTGAATAAATTAGGTATCGATGCTCAAGGACTTTCTTATTTTCGATGGATTGCATTACATCCCATGACTTTAATGGATGGTGTACGCGACGACTATCGCAGAGGAGCAATTATTTGTCTTGGAAGATATGCCTGTATGCAATCAGAAAATTTTTTGGCGAGGCATTTAGATGATTGGATAAATATTCAGATAGATGTAGTGTATATGCTTATGGCATGTCATAGTAAATTATTGTTAGACATACAAACATGGTATAAAGAGAATGATGTATCGTTAAGAGATATTCTATCTGAATATTTTAATTGAATAGTGTTCGGCGCGCCATATAGCGCCGGTGGCGGTTCAATCTGCGGAGCAGGGGTTAGGTTTAGCCAAACACGCCGCAGATATAAATTCAGTGGTCATGCGGATGAATAAGGTGTTGATTGAAATATCCCATGGGGTAATCCTTGCGGTTACCCCATGAAGCTGTATACCTGAATTAGCTGTTATATCTGTCACTACGGCAAAAATTGGGCTAAGGTTGGCTGGATACTGGAAGCGTCTACCTTTAGCGCCGCCTGCAGCAAAGCCTGCAATGTGGTGTATTGTGTTGTTGCAGTGGGCAGATTTGTATCCACCAATTGCGAAAATGTTTGGGTCAAAAAAGTTTCCTGTGTTTGGTCTAAAGAAACATAGGAGTTCACATTGCTTTCTAAAGCGCCCATTTTAGCGGTAACACTGGTTAAATTGGTCATTGCGCTGTCAACTATTCCCAAATCGTTTGATAAGCTGGAAGCGGCTTGATTTGGAACATATGTAAATGTGTCATTGCCAACTGAGTTGCTGAGCGCATTTGCAGATGTATTCGTTAATTTTTGCTGACTCCAGTTTAGAGTTTGCCCGTTTCCCAAACTAAATGTGGTGGTAGTTCCTGCGGGGAATGGCGGAACGCCCGTTGCGGAAACAGATGACCATGTTTGACCATTATCCGTTGAAAGATTAATGAGATCGACATTGCCGTTCGTGTCATATCCTGCCGCCTTAAACATATAGTTTGGCTGGGACCCCGTTCCGCTGAATGTTCCGGTTACCGACTGCGAGTTGCTGGCAAAGGGCGCTGAATATACCATACCTTGGTTTATTGTGCTTTGATTCCACGTAAGAGTTTGCCCGTTTCCTAAGCTAAAGTTTGTTGCTGTGCCTGCGGCTAAGGGTCCCGCGCCATTTGAATCGGTAGGATCGACAACTGATGTCCATGTCGTTCCGCCATCGGTAGAAAATTCAATTTGGTTTACGTTTTTATTTGAATCCAGCCCAGTTGCTTTGAACATATAGTTTGGCTGTGTGCCCGTGCCCGCATATGTCCCATTGACCACAAGTGATTCATTGCCAAAATTACCGCCTGCAAGGAAAGAGATGGGCGATGATGGTATTATCGTAACTGGTCCGCTATTGTAGCTAAAGGTGTCTCCGTTTGTGGCTGCAACCGAGCCTTTGGCGAATGTAACCGTGTTGCCGCCGATTGAAAATGCGTTTGATGTTGGCGTGGTTGAGGTAAGCGGCGTCCATGTACTGCCATTTGTGGAATATTGTATGCCGGTAATATTGCCACTGCTGTCGACACTTGTCACCTGGATGATGTAGGATGTATTTGCGGTGATAGCCGTGCTTCCCGAAACAGATACTTGCTCGTTGCCGGTGTTATAGGCCGGAACCGGATTACCGCTTTGTGTAAGATCACGTGTCAGCTGGTTTGTTACGGAAAACAGCCCTGTGGTTCCGTTGGTAAATAATTGTGTGGGATCAATATTTACCTGAACCGAGGTAGCCGGCGCTATTTGGTGAGAAACAGCGCCCGTATTGCCGCTATAGGCTCCGGTTGTAGAGTTAAAAGGCGTAGTAAGGGTTTGTGTGCCGGCAAATACATAGCTGTCACCGGATTGTGTGTTGCCAATAGCAATCATCTGTTGCTGCAACTGCTGAATTTGGTTGGCGATAGCTGTGCGCTCTGTGTTTGTATTTGTATCGTTTGCCGCTTGCACCGTTAGTGTGCGAATTTGTGTCATCACATTTGTCAGCTGCTGCAGTGAAGAATTCGTCACTTGCAGCCATTGCTGCGCGCTTTGCAAAGAACTTTGGTATTGTGTGTTTTGCGACATAAAGTCTTGCGTAGTCATTGCTTGGTTTACTGCAGCGGGATTATCGCTTGGCTGATTTAGCTGCTTGCCGCTGGACAGCTGAACGCCATATGTGTTCAATTGCTGATACACGGTATTGAGATCATTTAAGATGTTATTGGTCATCATCTCATTGGTAACACGCATAACAAAAATCCTTTCTAAAAGTGTATTAATTGGTCGGAGCCAATGCTATAACAGAGCTAAGCATGTTATCTATCGTTGAAATAATCTTTGCCGAAGCTTGAAATGCGTTTTGAAACTGCACTAAATTTGTCAACTGCTCGTTTGTGCTGACACCCCCAATAGATTGCCTTTGGTTTGTAAGGGTATTCATCACCGTTCCTTGATTTTGGTCGTTGCTTTGCGCTTGCTGCGCTTCTGCGCCAAGGG